>JAVEXG010000162.1:0-7146 GCA_034004115.1 Bacteroidales bacterium
CGGAGGAACACGGAGTTAAAAACGGAGGAACACGGAGTAACAAACCATGGAGTTATTCAACTATCCACTCGTAGATTCCTGCTGAGAATTCACTGTTAAGCTTAACCCTCAATCTCAGGGCAGATGTTTTAACCGGTTCAAATTCAACACCATCCCAGTTATCCTTTGTAACCGTGTAGCCCGACTTGTCTATTACCGGCTTCCATGCGCCCCCTGAAAGGTACTGCAACTCCCAATCGTCAGGTATCCTGCAGCCGCCATCTGGTCCGTCATCGAACCAGTAAACCTTCGACTTTGAAACGGTCTCAGGCTTTTCGAAATCGTACTGGACATATACCCACTGATCCTTATCGGGCCACCAGTGATAATAGGTTACGGTACGGTCGTTTGAATTTGAAGGGACAGCCTGATCATTAAGAGCAGAAAGGGCCCTTGTTACCTTGTTGCCTGTCACCTTGCTCCTGAAAGAAATTGTAGGGGCCGGAAGCGGCCTGGCGCTTTCGGTTGTAAACGGAAGCCATACCATCATCTGACCCGGCCCCCTGTTGTTCCAAAGAGCATAAGGGATGAGCTTCACCTGCTGTTTTTCACCGGTTTCGGTTTTCCCGTCGAGAGTCTTTCTCGTTTGAAAGCCCGAAGCGGTAATAACACGTGTGCCGTTTAAAAGTCCCCTGTCAAATTCAGCCGTAAAACCCGCTTCCCTGTCAATCACCAGGTTAAGCACCCTGCCCTCAGCATTGTCGGGCCATTCGGCGCAATACATAACCGGTCCGCTCTGAATGGCTACTTTTCCTGCATCATCTTTTATGCGCTCATCGGCAACGACAATCCTGACAGGCATCGGAAACTCAAGACTGATCCTGTCTCCCTTTTTCCATTTCCTCTTGATGACCGCATATCCGTCCAGGAGTTCAGGATTCACAGCTTCACCGTTTACCGATATGGAGTATGTTTCATTATTGTCATCACCAAACTTGTAAAGTCCGCCCGGGATTGCTTCATTCCTGGCCCAGCCCGGAATGCGCATAAGTACTGTAAAGGTTCCCTGCATTTCGGGATCAACCGACAGCTCTACATTTCCATCCCATGGAAAATTGGCCTTCTGCGAGACTTTAACCTTGTTTTTGCCAAGGGTTATATCAGCATCATTTGAAATATAGAGACTGACATAGAGCTCCTTGTCTGTTACTCCATAGATATAGCCGGGAATGGCCGGGACAAACCGTGCCACATTTGAGGGGCAGCAGGCGCATCCGAACCATGCCTGACGCTCATGCTGGCCGTTCGACTCAAGGGGATTCGGGTAAAAGAACCTGTCGGCCGAAAGCGACACCCCTGAAAGCATTGAATTATAAAGCGTCTTTTCAAGAATATCCATGTATTTCCCGTCGCCGTGGAAAAGGAACAGCCTGTGATTTGTAAAAATATTTCCTATTGAAGCGCAAGTTTCGCAATAAGCCGACATATTGGGAAGCACAAACGGGTCGGCAAAGCCTTCGTTCCCGCCTGTGGCGCCGATTCCTCCGGTTATATAGATCTTGCCATAAACAATGTCCTCCCAGATCTTTGTAATGGCATTTATGTAGGCGCTGTTTCTTTCAATTGCTGCAATATCGGCCATGCCAGAATACATGTATGTTGCCCTGACTGAATGTCCGACAGCTTCGGTCTGGTCTACAACCTTTTGATGAGCCTGGTTATATTCTTCTCCCTTCGGTCCCCTGATATCCAGGAAAAACTTCGCCAGATCGAGGTATCTCCTGTCGCCTGTTGCCCTGTACAATTTCACCAGACCCATCTCAATGACCTGATGGCCCGGGTAAACCTTCACCCTGTCGTGCCCGAAATCCTTGTCGACGAGATCAGCCGATTTGACTGCAATGTCGAGAAGGGATCTTTTTCCGGTAGCCTGATAATGGGCAACGGCAGCCTCATACAGGTGGCCAAGGTTATAAAGCTCGTGGCTGAGTATTGAATCAAGTTCCCATCTGTTCGGACTTGCCCATTCATGAAGGCCTTTCCCTCCATGCATCTCAGCTATTGTACGATTGGTATAAAGATATCCGTCTTCCTCCTGGGCCAGACCGATAATATTGATAAGCGTATCGAGATATGCATCCAGTTTGGGATCGGGACTTGTTTGAAGTGAATAGGCAGCACCTTCGATGATCTTGAAGACGTCAGAATCGTCAAACGGGTAAATAGTGCCGAAGGTTCCGGTATCCAGCCCGGCGGCTATCTCGAAATTCTTAACCCTTCCTGAGGATTCACAATAGGAGAAGGCGATCGGGATCGTTACATCGGCATTCTTCTTTATCCTCGGGGCCCAGAAATCATCGGTCAGCGTTACAGATGTAAAGGACACAGGACGGATGGGGTAGTCAGCATCGGAATTCTTATTGCATCCGGATACAATAAGTAATAACATTGCTGTTGTCAGAAGAGAAGATTGTATTTTCATAGCAGGAAGAATTTTAAACACGGGGGAACACGGGGAAACACAGAGTAACGACGGAGTTTCACAGTTTTTACTCCGTGTTACTCCGTGGTTAAACTCTTTATTATCATTTATTTAGTCAATTCAAGAACCACGACCGATTTTGCTGGCAGTGTAACCGTCAGCACGCCGTTTTTATATGCGTGACCGTTGAAGACTGCCGGCTTTACCTTTTCTGCTGCTTCAAATGTGTTATGTGCATTTATCGCGTCGGCTGTCAGTACCTCACCGGTAACTTTTTTATAGATTTCGCCTATTATCGGGCAGCCCATCACAACAGGCTTGCCTGGATTCAGGTTTGCGAGTGAAATATGCACCTTTCCTTCCTTATCGACAGATGCGGAACCTGATACTGCCGGGATCCTGCGATCGCCTGATACATAATCTTCACACCTGAGGTCGGTTTTGAGAAGCCTTGCTTCCTGATGCACCCTGAACATCCTGAATACATGATAGGTTGGTGTAAGAACCATTTTATCGTCCTTTGTAAGGATCACTGACTGAAGCACATTGACCATCTGGGCCAGATTTGCAACCTTTACCCTTTCCGCATGCTGGTTGAAAATATTCAGGTGAATGGCGGCTGTCAGTCCATCCCTGAGTGTGTTCTGCTGGTAAAGGAATCCCGGATTTGTGCCGGGTTCAACATCAAACCAGTTACCCCACTCATCAACCACCAGTCCTTTGGTTTTGCGCGGATCGTAGCGATCCATTATCGCCTCATGGCCCCTTATTATTTCATCCATCTGCAGGTTTGCCTGCATCGTTTTGAACCAGGCATTCTCATCAAAAACGGTTGATGATCCCTTTGGCCTGCTCCATCCGTCGGGAACCGAATAATAATGAATGGATAATCCCTGGAATCGACCGCGTGAATTTGGATCCTTCATAAGTGTCTCGGTCCATGCCACATTATAGTCTGACGGTCCGCATGCAACCCTGTAAAGGCGGTTATCATCATAGTTGTTCAGGTAGGTCGAAAACTGCCTCATAACATCTGTATAGAATTCGGCAGTCATATTGCCACCGCATCCCCAGTTCTCATTTCCAATAGCCCAGTATTTAACCTTCCATGGGGCATCACGTCCGTTTTCCTTGCGGAGACGAGTCATGGGACTATCTGAATCGGAGGTGAGATACTCTATCCATTCCGCCATCTCCCTTACAGTTCCTGAACCCACATTGCCGTTTATATAGGCGTCGGCGTCAAGCAGTTCGCAGAGTTTCATGAATTCGTGAGTACCGAAAGAATTATCCTCGGTCACTCCGCCCCAGTGTGTATTTACTATCGATGCTCTTTTTTCCTGAGGACCAATACCATCTCTCCAGTGGTATGTGTCGGCAAAACATCCGCCCGGCCAGCGCAGGTTGGGGACCTTAATCTCCCGCAATGCAAACAGAACATCATTCCTTATCCCGTAGGTGTTGGGGATCTTTGAATCCGTTCCAACCCAGAGACCCTCGTAGATGCATCTTCCGAGATGCTCGGAGAAATGTCCGTAGATATCCTTGCTGATCACCGGTCCGGGGTTGTTGGCTATCACAACGAACTGGTTCACCAAGGGACCCTGACCATTCTGGGCATAGGCAGCAGTTGCCGTAAGAATCATCAGGAAAGTGAATACGTACTTTAATGTTTTCATGACTTAAATTTATTTTATTGAGTATTAAAAATTATTATCAAAAAGTCAGCATTATTAAATTACACTCTTATAAATCTGAATAAGTTGCATTCTGTTTTCCCTGACCCCTTTTCCCTCCCGGTAGCTATCGGGATCCCCCTTTAAGGGGGGAAGGCTTTGGCTGCTTCTCAAGTTAGTTCATTTTCGACAAATGCCCCAAGCTTCTTATATTTAAGGTATAATTCATCATATTTCCGTGCCCTTGCCGGATCGGGTTTGTATTCTTTTTCAAAGCCTCCTCCCATAGCTTTCCGGGCTGATTCGAAATCAGGGTGGATGCCGGCCATAACAGAGGCTGCCATTGCTGACCCGAGAGCACATGTCTGATCGGAGCTGGCAATCCTTATCGGCATATTGAGCACATCGGAGACGATCTGCATCACCCAGGGATTTTTTCTTGCCACCCCTCCTATTGCTATCACGCCGTCGATCCTGAGACCTTCCGAGATGAACCTGTCGTTAATCATTCTCGATCCGAAGGCGGTTGCCTCGACAAGCGATTTGAATATCCGTGGTGCATCAGAACCAAGCGACAATCCGGCAATGACGCCCTTAAGCTCCTGGTTGGCAAAAGGCGTCCTTCTGCCGTTCAGCCAGTCAAGGGCAACAAGGGCAGTCTCTTCCTCAGGAAGCAAAGCGGCCTTTTGGCTCAGATCCGTAATAATCCGGTCGGAGGTTTCGGTCCTTATCCTTTCCCGGGTAGTCTCATCCAGCCAGTCCAATGAAGAGATGATTTCTTCGACAGGCCACATAAGAAGCTTTCCGAACCATGCATAAACATCTCCGAATGCTGATTGTCCGGCTTCGAGCCCGAGCATTCCGGGAATAATTGAACCTTCGACCTGCCCGCAGATTCCTGAAACAAGCTTATCTCCAATCTCATCCATCGGAGAAACAAGCATATCGCAGGTGGAGGTACCCATTACCTTTACCAGGTGGTAAGGCATGATCTCGCCTCCCAGCGCCCCGAGATGAGCGTCAAAGGCACCTGTCCCGACCAGGACTCCTGCCGGAAGGCCCAGACGCTGCGCCCATTCTTCCGAGATCACTCCTGCACTTACTTCACAGGTATAGGTATCTGAGAAAAGACGGTCCCTCAGCCCTGCCAGGAGAGGATCGAGACGCACCAGGAATTCTTCGGGGGGAAGCCCGTTGAAGTCGGGATGCCACATAGCCTTGTGTCCGGCAGCGCACCGGCTTCTCTTTATTTTCAGAGGATCGGTGTTTCCGGTAAGCAGGGCCGGGATCCAGTCGCAGTGTTCAACCCATGAAAATGCATTGTTCCTCACCTTTTCATTTACACGGATCACATGGAGCAGCTTTGCCCAGAACCATTCGGAGGAATAGACTCCGCCCTCATACTTCGTAAAATCAATTCCTCCCCACGATCGTGAAACTTCATTGATCTCAGCGGCTTCCTTTACAGCGGTATGATCTTTCCACAATACAAACATTGCATCGGGGTCATCTTCGAAACCAGGTTTCAGTGACAACGGTATTCCATCCCGGTCGACTGCCACAGGTGTCGACCCGGTGGTATCGACAGTTATTCCTGCGATATTCTCAGTTATCTCAGGAGGAAGTCCCCTCATGGCTTCCTTCACCGAATGCTCCATACCCTCAATATAGTCGAGAGGGTGCTGGCGGAAACGATTTGATGCCGGATCACAGTATAGTCCCTGTTTCCATCTGGGATATTCAAATACCGAGCTGCCAACAGCAGCACCGCTTGCAGTATCGACAACCACAGCCCTGACGGAGTCGGTTCCGTAATCAAGGCCGATTACATATTTTCCTGTCATGATTTGATATTTATTTCCTTTTCTTTTTACCCTGCCCGTAATATGCATCCTTACCGTGCTTTCGCAGGTAATGCTTGTCGAGCAGATATTTGTCAATTGGTTCCTTTACTCCCAGAATTACAGTGTAGAACGCCATTCTGGCTATTTCCTCCAGGGCTGCAGCGTTGTAAACAGCCTCTGCGGCATCAATACCCCAGCAAAACGGCCCATGGCAGTTGACCAGCACCGAAGGGATGACAAGCGGATCGAGTTTCCCCAGTCTTTCCGCAATCACCTTCCCCGTATTCGGTTCGTAGTCATTTTCAACTTCATCGCTGCTGAGCTTGCGTGTACACGGAACCTCTCCGTAATAGTGGTCGGCATGAGTGGTTCCAAAGGCAGGAATATCCTTCCCTGCCTGGGCCCAGGCCGTGGCATATGTGGAGTGGGTATGAACCACCCCTCCCAGTGAGGGATATTTCCTGTACAGATAAAGATGCGTCGGGGCATCGGTTGACGGACTGTAATCACCTTCAACAACCCGGCCGTCGGGATCGAGCACAACCATGTCGACTGCCTTCATCGACGAATAGCCTACACCCGAGGGTTTGATCACTATCATTCCGCTTCCGGGATCCCGGCCGCTTGCATTGCCCCAGGTATGAATCACCAGTCCGTGCTTCACCAGGTTTATATTCGCCTGGTAAACTTCACTCTTCAGTTTTTCGAGCATAACCTTTTCATTTAAAATGCCACATGCCTCTGGTCACTGTCTTCCTAGCTTACATCCAGACTGAAATCGAAACCCTGCTTTATATAGGTCTCGTAGCTTTCCCTGTTGAACCGGTAGTAAAATGCCCCTTTCTTGGAAGTCTCCTTCTCTTTCTCATCAAGTTTTTCAAGGATGTTCATGGAGAGGATCTTCTTCCTGAAATTCCTTTTATCGATATCCTTCTGATAGATAGCCTCATAAAGATCCTGAAGCTGAACCAGAGTAAACTTCTCCGGAAGCAACTCGAATCCGACAGGTTTCACCTTTATCTGAATCTGCAGTTCAGCAAGGGCTCTTTCCACCATCTGCCCGTGATCGAATATAAGGTGAGGAAGCCGCTCCAGCGACTGCCAGTGTGCGCCGCTCACCTCACTTAGTTCCCTGTCGATATCAGTTATCTTTATAAGGGCTCTG
>JAVEXG010000163.1:0-7137 GCA_034004115.1 Bacteroidales bacterium
CAAAGACATGCAAAAAAGCACTTTACGGATCATAGGCAATAAAGCGGTTCTTAACATCCGGGAACGGATGTGCGAAACACCTGAAGAAATGCTGTCGAGCGAAAAATTCAGGATGGTTCTGGATCATTGCATCTGCGCGCTTAAGTCGAAAGAATCGCCCCTACTCTCCATTTTCGGAGGGCAGGCAATTGACGAACAATCGACCGGTGATCTGGTAAAAACCTTGTCACTGCTTGAGAAATATGAAAGTCAGGTTGTTCCACATATCTATGAAAAATCCGGAATCTTCCTCAAAGACCTTCATGTTTTTAACAGTTTTGTCGAGTATCTCTATGACTACTGGCGTCATTTTGACAGGTTCATTATAAACGATTCCGAAGGTGACAGGCTCGACAAGCGGCCGTACCGGACATTCCATGAAACCATAGAGCATCTTTCACACCTTGTCAGGGGTGTTTACAGGCGTATCCAGGAGAATATAACAGGTACCCGTCCCACGGTTTACAGGCAGGTGCCTGCAGGAGCTGAAATGGCAGTGATCTCTCTTCCAAAGGAAATCAGCTGGACAGACGACAGGTACAGCAAGCTTAACGGGGTTCAGGTCATCAGGCAGATACTTATCTATCCGCCGCTGGTGATCCAGCAACCCATGAACAAAAGGACCGGAGATTTCAAGAAGATAGATCAGAATCCTGCCGATCTGGCAGATCTGAATCCGGTCGACTGGCTGTGCTTCCCCGCGAAAGTCGGGAAATACATTATAATGATCTATTTCCATCTTAATTTCTTTGAACTGGGACTTTCGCTTTGCAACCTTTTCCAGCTGGCGGAGGATTCTGACCTTGAGAGGCAGCCTGATGCAGTCTTCTTTTACGGTGTCGGAGGTGGTAAACTCGACACACTTGCCTCCTATCCCACTGTCTTTTATCACGACAGAAGCAACGCAATGTTTGTGGGAGCGGTACCCGACAGGAATGAATTCGGGTATTTCGGGTATCTTAAGAAGATGACGCTCACACTCCATAATTCCCTTGTAATGGATGCCGGCAATTTGCCGTTTCACGGAGCAATGGTTAAGATTCTCCTGCACGGGAACAAGGAGGCCACTATTCTTATGATGGGCGACACCGGAGCAGGCAAATCGGAGACCCTGGAGGCATTCAGGGTGCTTGGTGAGAAGGATATACGCGACCTCAGGATAATAGCTGACGACATGGGATCGATCGAGATTGACCCCGACGGAAATCCGGTCGGTTACGGTACCGAAACAGGAGCCTTTCTAAGGCTCGATGATCTGCAGTCGGGTTATGCCTATGGCCATCTCGACAGATCGATAATAATGAACCCCAGTCAGACCAATGCCAGGATAGTCTTCCCTGTAACGACCTTTGAGACAGTAATAAAAGGGCATATAATCGACTACATCCTCTATGCAAACAACTATGAGGATGTGGATGATGATCATCCTGTCATAGAGAGAATGGATTCGCCCGCGAAGGCTTTTGAGATATTCAGGAGCGGTGCCGTGATGAGTAAGGGAACAACCACAACCACAGGACTGGTAAATTCATATTTTGCCAATATATTCGGCCCGCCGGAGTACGTGGAGCTCCACGATTCAATTGCCTGGAAATACTTCCAGACCTTCTTCAGCAAAGGCGTTTATGTTGGTCAGATGCGTACAAGACTCGGAATTCCGGGTTATGAAGCATCAGGACCAAAGGCAGCTGCAGCCGAGCTGCTCCGCATCATAGAATCCGGCAACCAGTAACAAGCAACAAGCAGTTGGCAGTTAAGGCGTCAGGGCTTTAAGGCGTTAAGGCGTTAAGGCGTTAGGGCGTCTTGCCTTAATGCCTTAATGCCTTTTCTCACCACTTCCCCGGGTCGGCTTCCTTCATCATAGCATAAACTTCATCGAAGATATCCTCTGCGCTGGGTTTTGAGAAATAATCCCCGTCGGTCGTATAGGCCGGCCTGTGTTCCTTTGCGGCAAGTGTTTTGGGAGGAGAGTCGAGATACTGATATCCTCCTTGTCTTTCTATCACTTCCTGCATCATGTAGGCTGTTGTTCCACCGGGCACGTCCTCGTCAACGAACAGGATCCTGCCGGTCTTTCTGAGGGAGTTCGCTATGGTCCGGTTTGTGTCGAAAGGAACAAGTGTCTGAACATCAATAAGCTCTACCGAAATGCCATGAGCAGCGAGCTGGATTGTCGCTTCCTGGGCAATTTTGACTGTCGATCCGTAGGTCACAAGGGTTACATCGGTGCCTTCCGAAAGTATCTCAGGGATTCCCAGTTCGATCCTGAATTCTCCCAGATTATCCGGCATCTTCTCCTTCAGCCTGTAACCATTAAGGGGCTCAATTACGATGGCCGGATCCTGACCCTGAAGAAGGGTGTTGTAGAAACCTGCTGCTCTTGTCATATCCCTGGGTGAGCAGACATAAACGCCCCTTACGGAATTTATCAGCATGCTCATGGGCGATCCGGAGTGCCAGATACCTTCGAGCCTGTGCCCCCTGGTGCTGATTATGAGAGGGGCTATCATCCTGCCGGCGGTCCTGTAGTGAGTTGTTGCCAGGTCATCGCTTAGTATCTGCAAGGCATACATCAGGTAATCGAGGTACTGAATCTCTGCTATCGGCCTCATTCCCCTGAGCGCAAGACCAATTCCCTGGCCAAGTATGGTGGCCTCCCTGATACCCGTATCGGTAATACGGAGCTCCCCGAATTTCTTCTGAAGTCCTTCAAGCGACTGATTCACACCGCCTATCTTGCCAGTATCCTCTCCGAAAGTAACCAATAAAGGATACTTCTCAAACAGTTTGTCATAGTTGTCCCTGAGAATCTGCCTGCCCGGGACCTCGGGTGAATTATCAGAATACTCCGGCGGAACCGGTCTGACCTTCAGCACCGATGTTGACATTTCGTTGTAGAGATTTGTATTGTAGCTTCTTTCGGCATCCTTGTAATTACGCCGGAGCCATCCCAGGAGTTCTTCCCTCAGGTTGTCGGCTTTAGCACAGGTACCGCAGATATTACGAAGTATCTTTCTGGCTGCCATGAAGTTATCCTTCCTGATTGGATTAAGGACCTTTGTAAGCTCATCGGTAATCTCATCCACTGCTGCTTCCTTTGCCTTTTCGGCGCATTTACATGTACGATCGCGGATTATTTTTACAAGGGCATCCCTCTCTATCCTTATCGGATTCTGGAACATGTCCCAGGCTTTCTTCCTCGATGCCTTTGCCTCCGTTTCGGCTTCGGAAGAGATCAATTCAACTTCTTTTTCTGTTGCGATACCTTCATTAATAATCCATTCACGCATCTTTTTAATGGGATCGAATTCCTCTTCCCATTTAAGTCTTTCCTCACTTTTATAGCGTTCGTGCGAGCCGGATGTGGAATGGCCAAGCGGCTGGGTTACATCCTCGATATGAAATACAACCGGTTTGTGATCGCGCCGGCATACCTCCACTCCCTCTTCATACATTTTAATCAGTCCGGGATAATCCCATCCTATCCCCTTGAATATCCTCAATCCCGGTTTTCCCTGTTCATCCTCAAAACCCCGGAGTATATCCGATATGCTTCCCTTGGTTGTCTGGTACTTTTTTGGAACGGATATTCCGTAACCGTCGTCGTAAACCGACAGTGCCATCGGTACCTGAAGGACTCCCGCAGCATTTATTGTCTCCCAGAAATGACCTTCTGATGTACTTGCATCGCCGATTGATCCGAAAGCTACCTCATCACCCCTGACCGAGAGTGTAGAATATTTATGAAGTTCCTTGTTCTGTCTGAAAAGCTTCGATGCATAAGCAAGTCCAAGCAGGCGGGGCATCTGACCTGCAGTAGGGGATATGTCGGAGGATGAGTTCTTTTGTTTTGTCAGGTCGCGCCATGTACCGTCGGGATTTATATTGGGAACTGAAAAATGGTTATTGAAGACCCTGCCCTGGCTGCCGTGGTTCAAATCGGCATCGGTATTCCCGTAAAGCTGGTGAAAGAATTCAACTGAATCATAAAGTCCCATTGCCATCATCCATGTCTGGTCGCGGTAGTAACCCGATCGCCAGTCGCCGTTCCTGAATTGCCTCGCAAGCGCTACCTGTATAACCTCCTTACCATCACCGAAAATTCCGAATTTTGCCTTGCCAGTAAGCACTTCACGACGGCCCAGCACGCTAAGGCTACGGCTCAGGACAGCCAGACGGTAATCTGCAAGTACATTCTCCCTATTCCATATAGTTCCTGTTGAATTCTTCTTTTTAGCCATGATTTTGTTCCTGTTTTAATGTCAGTAAGTAAACAAAGTAAATCTGAAGTTGTTTAATTAACAGAAGTTAATTGGTGTTATCTTTGAAATAAAAAGACTATGTTCATAAAATTACTCATAATAACTCTATTACTTGTTGCAGTATCGGGGATTTTCCTGGGCATAAGGATTTTGCTCAGGCCAAAGGGGAAATTTCCGCAGTTTCATGTGGGGCACAACAAGGAGATGCGGAAGAGGGGAATTAAATGTGCACAAAGCACCGACACGGGATGTACTCCCCTGAGCAATTCCGGATCATGCTCCGTCTGTGGGATTATTGAGAAATAAATTTCTTCAGGTTAGCCGTTGACCAGGTCTGGAAATTTCCACTGGCATCGGAAAAAATCAGGAAGGCGTCATATTCAGAATGCTCACCAAGGAATTCAAAGGTCTTATCCTTTCCCATTACCATGCAGGCGGTTGCGATACCGTCGGCTGTGGCGCAATCGTCAGCCAGGATTGTTGCACTCAGCAGTGTGTTACGTGCCGGATAGCCTGTCAACGGATCGATTGTATGAGAATATTTCACCCCGTCCTCGACGTAAAATTTCCGGTAGTTGCCTGAAGTTGCAAGCGACCGGTCCTTCATGCTTATAACTGCCTGAAGATTGTTTCCCGGCATATTGTTGTTATCCTCGGGACGGTCAATTCCTATTCTCCATAAGACCCCGTTTTTGTCGCCCTTTGCCCGGACCTCGCCGCCGATCTCCACCAGGGAATTCCTGATCCCCCGCGAATCCAGGTACTCGCTGACAACATCAACAGAGTAACCCTGGGCAATAGCATTGAAATCAAATCTTATAGCCGGATCGGTTTTAATCACTCTGTTGTTTTCGAGTCTCACCTTTTCCATTCCAATAAGTTTCAGCAGAGAGTCAAGTTTTGTTTCAGAAAAGCTCCGGTAGCCATCCGGACCGAAGCCCCAGGCTTTTGTAAGGGGCCCGACAGTAATATCAAATGCCCCTCCGCTCAGTTCTGATAAAGCAACCGATTTCCTGAAGGCTTCAGAGAAATACCGGTCGGCCTGAGCATCCTCATTCCTGTTGACTTTTGAAAGGATTGACGAATCGACATACAGTGAAAGTGATAAGTCAAATTCCTTCAGGATCTTTTCAACCTCTGATTTGAGTTCCTGAGGATCAATGTTACCTTTATTTTCAAAGGTGACGCTGTAGGTCGTGCCCTGGGCAAATCCGCCGAAGTTTTCGAAGGTTGTTGTTTTTCTGCATGAAGGCGCCAGAAGCAGCAGCAGAAGCATGATCAGTGGTTTCACAACTGTCATTTTTCCGGAAAATAAAACTCCGGCAGTTTTTTTCGATATAAGGGATGTTCTCATAATTTAATATGTCGCTTAAGCCTTCTGTCAGGAGGACAGATATTTAAAGAGCAGTCCGGAATCAGATACCAAAGTCGTCAAATGAAATATTCTCCTGAGGCACTCCGAGGTTGTCGAGCATTTTTACGACTGCATTGTTCATAACTGGGGGGCCGCAGAAATAATATTCGATATCCTCCGGTTCCTCGAGCTTCGACAGGTAATTGTCGAGCAGAACCTTATGGATGAATCCTGTGAGGCCTGTCCAGTTATCCTCCGGAAGCGGTTCGGAGAGAGCCAAGTGGAATTTGAAATTAGGAAATTCCTTCTCTATTGCCCTGAATTCATCTTCATAGAAAACTTCGCGGAGAGAGCGGGCGCCATACCAGTAAGTAACTTTACGATTGGTTTTGAGGGTATGGAAGAGGTGGAAGATATGGGAGCGCAGCGGCGCCATTCCTGCTCCTCCTCCGATGTATACCATTTCGTTATTGGTTTTCTTTATATGAAACTCTCCGTAGGGTCCTGATATTGTGACCTTATCGCCAGGTTTCCTGCAGAAGATATAGGAGGAGCAGATTCCCGGAGGAACATTCATAAACTGCTTTCTGGCTCCGTCGAATGGTGGAGTGGCAATCCTGATATTAAGCTTGATAAGGTTTTTCTCAGCGGGATAATTCGCCATAGAGTAAGCCCTGAAAGTCTCCTCTGTATTCTTAACCTTAAGATCCCACATAAGGTATTTATCCCAGTCACTTTTGAAACCGTCCTCTATAAAAATATCCCTGTAGGTCATCTCATATTTCGGAACATCGATCTGGACATATCCGCCCGGTTCAAAGTCAAGCGATTCACCTTCGGGCAGTTTAACAACAAATTCCTTGATGAATGTGGCTACATTTCTGTTTGATACCACTTCACATTCCCATTTCTTTATTCCGAGTATGGCTTCCGGAAGTTTAATTGTCAGGTCATTTCTTACTTTCACCTGACAGCCAAGCCGCCAGTTGTTGTTCTGTTCCTTCCTGGTAAAGAATCCGGTTTCGGTGGGAAGGATAGACCCGCCACCCTCGAGTATCTGGCATTTGCACATCCCGCAGGTACCTCCGCCACCGCAGGCGGATGGAAGGTATATTCCGTTTGACGACAAGGTCATTAAAAGGTTTGAGCCGGGCGACACGACCATATCGCGGTCGTTTACGTGAAGTGTTACATCTCCCTTAGGCGTAAGTTTGTCCCTTGCAAAGAGGAGCATCACCACCAGAAGCAGAATAATTATAAGGAATACTATTATACTGTAAAAAAGTGTACCTAAAGTTGTAACTGCCAAAAGCATATTGCGATATAATTAATTTTACAAAGAAATTCCCATGAAACCCATAAATGCTATTGCCATCAGCCCGGTAAGGATAAAAGTGATACCAAGGCCTTTAAGGGGATCAGGTACATTGCTGTATTTGAGCTTTTCCCTTATTGCTGCAATTCCGACAATGGCAAGCAGCC
>JAVEXG010000164.1:0-7056 GCA_034004115.1 Bacteroidales bacterium
GTTGTGAAAATATCAGTGTCGACTCCATGGGGGATCATGATATTGCTGACCGGAAGACTTTCTGCCATTCCGGGATTAAGACTGATGACCTGATCGGCTTTCTTCATCAGCCAGATCGTAAAGCCGGCGGGCAGGGTGTCGGAATGCCTGGTGAAGAAGAGCCTGAACCTGGCGCCCAGAAGCCGGAGCAGCAATGCAAACAGGATTTCATTGTTACGGTGAGCATGAATAATTGTTCCCCTGCCTGCATATACATTTCTGAGAAGACCCCTGAAGCTTATCTTCGGACAATCGATCCCATACCCGAACACCCGGGCTTCGGCATACCTGTTCATTACCGGAATGATGGTTTCCACACTTCTCGTGACTCCCGTTTTGTGTGAATGGAAATGAATATGGATGATCATTGCGCTGGTATCTGATGCAAATGTATTTATTTATACATAATGACGATAAGTAAAACAGGATTCCAAATTCCATGGTCCTGAATTGTCATGTATCACTTCTTTTTATAATTTTAACCCGTGCTGATGAAACAGGTCAGTCCGATGCAATTATTCATGCAATTATGGCTTTATGACTCCTGATGAAAAAATCCTGACTGCCGATTACCTTGGGAAAACGCTCAAAGTACCTTATTTTGCCGCTGCCACAACCGGCAGTTTCAGGGGCAATATCAGGAACGGGCAGGCAATAGTTCGTGAAACGGAGAAGATCAGGGTCTTCCTGGAACTTAGCCGCCGGATAAAGGATCCAGTCCTTTTCGACATCGGAGCCTGCTTCGGAACCTACAGCTATATCACAATGTTCAATCCTGAGCTGAGGGCGGAGGCTTTTGAGCCTTATCCTAAAATGATCGAGTATATGAAGGATATCATCCGGCTCAATAACCTGCCGAATATCACAGTAAATGAATTCGGCCTGTCCGACAGGGACAGGAAATGCGATATGCAGTTTGGATCAGCCTTCCAGCGTTCGGAACTTAACCTGAATGTTGGCACCACCAATATCCGTACCGATGCGAAAGGTGATTTTGTATTCAGGAGCCTCGATTCATTGAATGTCCCCAGGATGGACCTTATTAAAATGGATGTTGAGGGGCATGAAATGGAAGTCCTCGAAGGCGCCTCCGAAACGCTCAGAAGATGCAGGCCGGCATTTATACAGATAGAGATTCACAACCGGAACAAGGACAGGAAGGAGAGGGTCCGGACCATTCTCACAAAGTATCTGAATAATGAGTACACAGTCTCCCATAACTTTCTGAAGTTCCACGGGGACTACTTTTTCAGACGGAAAGACTTTTGATAACCGATATTATGGAAAAAATTTTTATCTCCCGGAATCAGCTGAGGAGTGCAGTCTTATTGACTGCTGTCCTGCTTATGTTCGTCGTTGGTTCATGTTCCGTAAAGGAAACTGAAGAAATCTTTGATCCTGTCGAACTCGTCAATCCCCTGATGGGGACCGATTCGGAATACAGGCTTTCAACGGGCAACACTTACCCTGCTGTTGCGCTGCCGTGGGGAATGAATTTCTGGACCCCCCATACACGGGAAATGAATAACGGCTGGGCTTATACCTACGATGACTTCAAAATAATGGGCATCAAGCAGACTCACCAGCCCAGCCCGTGGATAAATGATTATGCAGCCTTTTCGATTATGGCCGTGACCGGGGAAATGAAATACACACAGCAGGACCGGGCTTCGTGGTTCTCACATAAGGCTGAGGTAGCCAAACCCTATTATTACAGCGTTTACCTTGCCGATTACGACGTAACTGCAGAAGTTACACCGACTGAAAGAGCCGCTATGTTCAGGTTCACCTACCCCCGGAGTGATTCCTCATGGCTCATAATTGATGCTTTTAACAAAGGATCGAATGTTAAAATAATCCCTTCGGAACGTAAAGTTGTTGGCTGGTGCAAGAACAACCATGGCGGAGTACCGTCGAATTTCTGTAATTACTTTGTTATAACATTCGACAGGGATTTCCGCGAGACTCACACATGGAACGAAGGCACCCTGAATACAAACAACCTGGCTGAAGAGGGGAATCATGTGGGGGCAATCCTTGGATTCAGCTCTTCGGAAGGTGAACAGGTGAATATGAGGGTGGCTTCATCATTCATAAGCGAGGAACAGGCTCTTCTCAACCTTGAAAGTGAGACGGGCGGACTGACTTTCGAAAATGTAAGGGAAAAGGCAAGGAATATCTGGAACTCAGAGCTTTCAAGGATTAAGGTGGAAGGAGGAACAGACGATCAGATGAGGACATTCTATTCGTGCCTATACCGTTCGCTTCTTTTTCCAAGGAAGTTCTTTGAGATAAATTCCAAGGGAGAGTTAGTGCATTACAGCCCTTACAACGGCGAGATACTCCCGGGTTACATGTTCACCGACAACGGCTTCTGGGATACCTTCAGATCGCAGTTCCCTTTCCTCACATTGATGTATCCCGAACTCAACAGCCAGATAATGCAGGGTCTTGCAAACACCTACATCGAAAGCGGCTGGCTTCCTGAATGGGCAAGTCCGGGCCATCGCGACTGCATGATCGGGTCCAACTCCGCATCCCTTATTGCCGATTCGTGGCTCAAGGGCATAAGGGGCTATGACATCGAAACCCTGTATGAGGCAATATTAAAGAACACCGACACCGTCGGACCTGTATCATCGGTCGGAAGACTTGGCGCTGATTATTACAACAAGCTCGGATATGTACCCTATGATGCCGGTATAAATGAGAATGCGGCAAGGACACTCGAATACGCCTATGCCGATTTCTGCATCGCAAGGCTGGGAGAAGCCCTTGGGAAGCCGGAAGAGGATATTTCGAAATTCCGCAACAGGGCCATGAACTATAAGAATGTGTTCGATAAGGAAAGCATGCTGATGAGGGGCCGCAACCTCGACGGCACTTTCCAGTCGCCCTTCAGTCCATACAAGTGGGGAGATGCCTTTACTGAAGGAAACAGCTGGCATTATACCTGGAGCGTATTCCAGGATATTGAAGGCCTTGTATCGCTGATGGGAGGGAAGAAGGGTTTCACAGCCATGCTCGATTCAGTCTTCGCGGTACCGCCGGTATTCGATTATTCCTACTACGGACTGGTGATACACGAAATACGCGAGATGCAGGTGATGAACATGGGAAATTACGCTCACGGCAACCAGCCTGTTCAGCACATGATATATTTATATAACTACGCCGGAGAACCATGGAAGACACAATTTCATATCAGGGAGGTTCTCGACAAACTCTACAACTGGCTTCCCGATGGTTACTGCGGCGATGAGGATAACGGCCAGACTTCAGCATGGTATGTCTTTTCGTCGCTTGGGTTCTATCCTGTTACGCCCGGGACAGATGAATATGTATTCGGATCTCCTCTGTTCAAAAAGACCACATTGAGATTTGAAGACGGTAAAAGTCTTGTTATTGAAGCACCGGAAAATTCCAGGGGAAATTTATATGTCGGCGGTATTTCACTTAATGGGAAAGATCTCACCAGGAACTTCATCAGGCATTCGGAGCTTCAGTCGGGAGGGAAGCTGCAGTTCACCATGCAAAATAATCCCGACCTGAAACGGGGGACAAAAGAAGAATCCTATCCCTTCTCAATGAGCAGGGAAGACCGTTAAATTACAGCTTCAGGCTTACTCCAAGACGCTTCAGTAGAGCAGTAAGCCAGACCATCAGTATCGCCCAGATTATCGACCCCCCGATCAAAACCGGAAGATTTGTCGATTGCTTGTAGAAAAATACCGGTAATCCTCCCATCCAGATCAGGTGATAGAGGATATCAGGCGCCAGATATGTAGTGAGTGAGTTCTCCCCTGCAGGCCTGAAAAAGTCGGCCCATCCGGTTTTCTTGAATACATCAGCTGTAGCATAAATGATTGTGAACACCAGAATGCTTATTCCCGTGCATACCAGCCCCCAGCTCGGAGTGGCCTGGATCTTCGAAAGGATGAACCATTTGCGCAGGAAAAGCCCTGCAGCCAGTATCATTACCCCGGTTATAATCAGGTTCCTGATCAGCGGTTTATGTCCTGTATCGGCGGATTTCTTTACCATCAGTCCTGCAACCGTGCCTGAAATGACGATGAACGGCACATTTCCGTCGACGATCACCCCCAGGAAAGGTCTTACCGGATCAAGGAAATCAGTAAGTCCAAGCGACGACAAAACGTTGAGACCCAGGAACAGGGCCGCAACGGAGGCTGTAAGAGGGATGGAGTTCCTACAGAGGATAAAAGTCAGTCCGGCTGCAAGATAACCCCAGCCTATGAGCCCAAGGATTCCCCACCAGCCGGTAATCAGTGAACCGTCATTTTCGGGTTGTCCCGACCTGAATTTGAAGATCAGCACTATAAGCAGTCCTATGCCTGCAAGACGGAAGCCGGTTACTGTGAAAAACTTTTCATCCTTGCTCCGGTAATTGTTCCAGAACAGGAAGACAGCAAGGTACATAAGCAGGGCCCAGAGGTTTTTACCGATTCCGGTGAGTTCAGGATCGACCCTTGAGGTGTTGAGCATCAGAATGCCTATAACGAGAAGACTGACAGTTCTGTAAATAATGTGCTTTATGTTGTCACTCTGAGCAAGCCCCTGTGATATCCTGTTTGTGATTGCAAACGGGACCGACATCCCGACTATAAAGAGAAATCCGGGGAAAACCCAGTCGGCCATCCCCATCCCGTCGAAGTCAGCCGGCATGTGCCCCAGCCAGGCAGGGGCTACGTCCATGTTGAGGTCGTTGACAAAAAGCATCAGCAGGAGGGTCAGTCCCCGCATAATATCGATAGAAGCAATACGTCCGGATGACATACTAAGGTTTATTATTGTTCAGACTGAAAATTCAGATTTTCCATATCTGAGGTTTGGCCTGATTGTAATAGTGTAAAGTATTTTACCAGGGAAAGATATAAAATAATATCTTCCCTGCCATGATGAAAAATGTGCCGGTCGGGCTGAATCCTCATTCAAGCTGAATTGTCTATATTTAGATTTTGTTATTAATCTCGATTGAATCCAAAACTATTATAGGATGATAAAATATTCTTACATGCAGGGCTTAAGGTTTCATATTTTGCTTATAATTTCGATACTTACGACAGTTTCGCTTGAGGCTGAGGTCACAAGGGTAATTGTTACAAAAACAGAACCTTATCTCGAAGGGAGAGTGTTTGGAGAAGCCGGGTCTTATCTCAGGCTTTCCGGACAGGTATATGGCGAGGTTGACCCGGGGAATCCGCTAAACAGCCTGATTCAGGATATTAACCTTGCTCCGCTCAACTCTAAGGGTATGGTCGAATATGTGTCGGATTTCGTGATCCTGAAGCCGGACGACATGACCCGGAGCAACGGCCTTCTTTTCATGAGTCTGCCGAACCGCGGCAACATAATGCCTCCCGATACGGCACTGCTTAAACGCGGATACATTTTTGTGTGGTGTGCGTGGCAGGCCGACGTTCTGAGGGGAAATAACAGGCTGCTGATGAGGGTTCCTTATGCCGGAATTGACGGAGGTTCGGTTGCAGACATTATCCGGGCTGAGTTTCAGGTCACATCACCGGTAGTCACGCTGAATCTGAGCAGCGGATTCTTTACCGGGCTTACTCATCACAGTTATGAGACAATCACCGTTGACAACACCGGTCATGCTCTGACAAGAAGAGTCCTTGAATCGGACAGGCGCGACACGATACCAAACGGTGAATGGGCTTTCTCCGATTGCAATAAAGGCCGTTTCCCGGGTTATCCGAGTCCTTCGAAGATATCACTCAGGGACGGTTTCCAGCCAGGGTACATCTATGAGCTGATCTATACTGCAAAGGATCCGCTGGTGCTGGGACTTGGTTTCGCGGCAATCCGCGATTTTGCATCATTTCTGAGATATGAAACAGCTGACAGTTATGAATTTCCCGGTCCGCTGATAAGCCAGGGATCCTCTGAAAATCCGGTCAGCTCAGCCATATTGCAGGGAGTGTCGCAGTGCAGCAATTTCACCAGGACCTTCCTTCACCTCGGCTTTAACCAGGATGAGAGCAAAAGGCAGGTCTTCGATGGTGTGAATGCTCATCTGGGTCCCCGCAGGATCGCACTTAACATCAGGTTCGGACGTCCGGGAGGAGGGGGAATGCAGCGCGAGGATCACCTTTTTCCGGCAAATGATCCCCCATTCTCATGGGGAGTAACGACCGATCCCATATCGGGTGTCACCGGAGGAATACTGGAGAGATGCCTCGAAACAGGAACCTGTCCGAAAATTATGCAGACACTCAGTTCCTCGGAATACTGGCAGTCGAGGGCTTCGCTTACAACCACCGATTCGTATGGCACACGCGATCTTGAAATACCCGGTAATGTGAGGATCTACCTGTTTTCCGGGACCCAGCATACCCCGTCAGCGGCCGCTGATCAGATGAGTGGTTTTCCACAGAATCCGTATAGCTGGGCCCCTTACCTCCGTGCACTGACTGTTGCCCTTGAGCAATGGGTTACTGAGGGAAAGGAACCACCAGCCAGTTCATACCCCGCAATTGCGTCAGGCACGCTTGTATCACCTGCCAGGGAAGCAACAGGCTGGCCTGAAATTCCAGGGATTCCTTACACCGGGAAAGTAAATGAACTCCCCCTTCTGGATTACGGCCCTGAGTACGATTTTAAAAATGTGACAGGAATAATCTCCCTGGAGCCGCCTCTTGTAAAGTCGGATCAAACCTATAAGACGCTGGTACCGAAGGTCGACCGCGACGGCAACGAACTGGCAGGCATCAGGGGCATTGAGATCAGGGTTCCTCTCGGCACGCATACAGGATGGGCACTCAGGAGGGAAGGATATGGAAAGGGAGACCTTTCGTCCCTGAACGGCATGTTCATCCCTTTCATCAAGACAAGAAAGGAAAGGAAGGAGTCTGCTGATCCGAGGCTTTCGGTCGAAGAACGCTACAAGACTTATGAGAGATATGTGGAGGAAGTAAGGGAAGCAGCAGAAGCCCTGGTTGCAGAAGGCTTCCTGCTTCCGGAGGATGCTGCTGCCGAAAT
>JAVEXG010000165.1:0-7006 GCA_034004115.1 Bacteroidales bacterium
TCCCGGATAGTCTCTTTCCTGATTGTCAGAACTTTGCCTGCAATAGCCGCTGCCATTGAGTTGAAAAGGTTGTGGCGGCCCTTCAGTGCCAGATCGTGAATGGTCATAAGGTTGGTTTTAGTATTGTAATCAATAATCATTTCGTCGTTCTCGATCCAGGCTGCCATGTTCTCCTTCGAATCAGCTGAAAAAGGAAGGAGGGTCATACCGTACTCCTTTGCAGCCAGCTCTTTTCTGATAATGGGATCATCGGCCCAGTAAATGAGGAAATCGGATTTTCCCTGGTTCCTGGTTATCCTGAATTTGGAATCTATGTAGTTCTGCAGGTTATGGTCGTACCTGTCGAGGTGATCAGGCGTGATATTCATCAGTATAGCGATATCAGCCCTGAAATCATACATCCCGTCAAGCTGGAAACTGCTCAGTTCAATAACATAATAGTCATAGCCTCCCTCAGCCACCGCCATTGCAAAACTGCTGCCCACATTACCTGTCATTGCAGCATTTTTGCCTTCTTTTTTGAGGATGTGGTAAATAAGGTTGGTAACCGTTGTTTTACCGTTACTTCCAGTTACACAGATCTTTATCCCTTCCGCATATCTGCCGGCAAATTCAATTTCAGAAATCACCGGTATACCCTTTTCACGAAGCTTAAGAATGAGCGGGGCATCCTCACGGATCCCGGGGCTCTTGATAACCTCAGAGGCAGAGAGGATATCACTCTCTGAGTGTTTGCCTTCCTCCCATCTTATCTGATTCTTCTCAAGCAATTCCCTGTATTTTTCCTTCACCTCTCCCATGTCGGACACAAAAACATCGAAGCCCTTCTTCTTCGCCAGAATTGCAGAGCCTGTTCCGCTCTCGCCCGCACCGAGTATCACAATCTTCTTCATTCCCTTTATCTGATCTTAAGAGTCACTATGCTTATCACTGCAAGAATTATCGCAACAATCCAGAACCTGGTTACAATCTTTGGTTCAGGATATCCTTTCTTCTGATAATGATGATGGAGCGGCGCCATGAGAAATATCCTGCGCCCCGTTCCGTATTTCTTCCTCGTCCGCCTGAAATGCGAAACCTGAATTACAACCGACAGATTTTCAACGAGAAATATCCCGCACAGTATCGGAATCAACAGCTCTTTCCTAATTACAATTGCAAAAACCGCGATTATGCCACCGAGGGCAAGACTTCCGGTATCTCCCATGAAAACCTGGGCAGGATATGAATTATACCAGAGGAAGCCGATTGTGGCTCCTATAAATGCGGCGGCGTATATCACAAGCTCCGCACTGTCCGGTATATACATTATATTCAAATAGTTGGCGTAGATAGTATTACTCGAGACATAGGCCAGTATCCCAAGTGCAGTCCCTATAATGGCCGAAGTACCCGTAGCCAGCCCGTCAAGCCCGTCGGTGAGGTTTGCTCCGTTGGAGACAGCTGTCAGTATGAAGATTACAATAAGCACATATACAAGCCAGGTTGCAGGCCTTCTTATACTTTCGGGAATGAAAGCCACCAGCCATGCATAGTTGAACTCATTGTTCTTCACAAAGGGGATTGTGGTCTTGGTCGATTTGTGCTCCATTGATACCTGGCTGTCGCCATAAAAAGGCCTGTCCTGGTCAAGCATTTCTATCCGTTCCCTTGCTGAGAGTTCCGATACAGGAACCTTTTCCATGATAATCACATCACTGCTGAAGTAAAAAGTGACACCGATTATAATTCCCAGAATGATCTGTCCGAGAAGCTTTGACCTTGCTGCCAGTCCCTCCTTGTTCTTTTTAAACACCTTTATATAATCGTCGATAAAGCCAATAAAACCCAGCCACACTGTTGTGAGGATCATCAGAAGGATGTAAATATTGTCGAGCCTTGCGAAGAGCAGGACCGGTATCAGTATGCTTGCCAGAATTATGATGCCGCCCATCGACGGGGTTCCCTTCTTCTGGTACTGGCCTTCGAGTCCGAGGTCCCTTACAACCTCCCCTATCTGCTTAACCTGGAGCCAGGTGATTATTTTCTTTCCGATCAGCATCGATATGAAAAGGGATGTGATTACTGCCAGGGCCGACCTGAATGATATGTAATTGAACATACCGGCTCCTGGCACATCAAGCTGATCGAGATATCTGAAAAGATAATAAAGCATACCTTATTTATTGTTTTTCAGCAGCAGGGCTGATTTGAGCTCCTCCCTGTCGTCGAAATGATGTTTCACTCCGTTTATTTCCTGGTAATTCTCATGCCCCTTTCCTGCCACCAGCACCACATCGCCCGGACCGGCAAACATCACCGCGGCTTTAATAGCCTCCCTCCGGTTAGTGATCCTCAGGACTTTCCGCCTTACATCAGCGGTGATTCCGGCTTCCATGTCATCCAGTATCTTATCCGGATCTTCCGTCCGGGGATTGTCGGATGTAAGAATGACTTTTGTACTTCCTTCTGCAGTGATTGCAGCCATTAGCGGACGCTTGGTGCGGTCCCTGTCGCCTCCGGCCCCCACGACTGTAATCAGCTGTTTGTCTTCGGGCCTGATCCTGTTTATTGTTGATATTACATTCTGAAGGGCATCGGGGGTGTGGGCATAATCGACAAGGCAGCTTATTCCTCCCGGACCCTCGACAACTTCGAGTCGTCCCGGAACCGACTTCAGCTCACTCAGTATCCTGAGCACTTCCTCCTTTTCAGCACCAAGAATAACAGAGGCAGAATAGACTGCGAGAAGATTTGAGGCATTGTAGTCGCCGACAAAGCGGGTCCATACATCCTCTCCCTGTATCCTGAGTGCCATACCCGAAAAATCCTGTTCAAGGACCGTGCACCGGAAATCAGAAACTCCCCTTGTAGAAAAAGAATATCTGGCAGCCCTGCAATTCTGAACCATCACCTTCCCGTTCCTGTCGTCGTTGTTTACAAGGGCAAAAGCAGATGAAGGAAGGGAATCAAAAAAGGCCTTCTTTGCATTCAGGTAGTTGTCGAATGTCTTATGATAATCAAGATGATCGTGGGTGAGGTTTGTAAAAATGCCTCCGGCAAAATTCAATCCTGCTATCCTCTTCTGGTCAACCGCGTGGCTGCTGACCTCCATGAAGGCATAGTCGCAACCGGCCTCGACCATGGCCGCAAGCGTCCTGTTCAGCTCAACCGGATCGGGCGTTGTGTGAGTGGCCGGAAGCTCAGTATTTCCGATGTAATTACAAACAGTTGAAAAGAGGCCGCACTTGTAACCCAGCTTTGTGAACATCCTGAAAAGAAGGGTGGCTATCGTTGTCTTTCCGTTAGTGCCGGTTACTCCTATCAGCTTAAGTGATGCCGAGGGATTGTCAAAGAATTCGGAAGCAACAACTCCAAGTGTCCTGGCTGAATCATCAGTCTTTATCCAGCACACTCCATCCCCGGCAAAAGCAGGAATTTTTTCACAAATAATGGCTGCCGCCCCTGCCTGAACTGCAGAGTCAATAAAATCGTGGCCGTCGCTTCTGGTTCCCCTGACCGCCACGAATAGCGTTCCGGGACCAACATTCCGTGAATCGAACGATATATCATCAATAACAGTGTTGCTGTCGCCTGTGACAGACACTTTCCCTGCATTCCCTACAAGATCCCTTACCCGTTTCATATCAGATCACATATTCATATCGAGTGAAACAACACTGCCCTCATACACCCTGGCTCCATGCTGGGGTGATTGCCTGAGGACTCTTCCCTTGCCGCTGTATTTTACCTTCAGCCCGGAATTTTCAATCAGATACACTGCATCTCTCAGACTCATTCCCCTTACATCCGGCACAAGGCCTTTCCTGACATCCATACCGACAAGCCTTATTGTGTCGCCGCTTTCGCGTGTGGTCACCCATTCTTCCTTTGAAGTCTTGCGGTATCTGACATCAAGCTCTCCAAGCACTTCGTTTATATCAGCCCTCAGACCGTTGCCGGCCTCGGGAACAAGCCCTTTCATTTCCTTTTCCTTTTCAGAGTTATTTTCAGCCCTGTAATCGCGATAGAAGGTGGTTGCATAAACCTTGTCGGAGATTTCCTTGAAGACCGATCCGGCAACAATGTTTCCGTAGTAAACCCCGTTCGAAGGGGCATTCACTACGACAATGCACGAATAAAGAGGATTTTCGGCCGGGAAATACCCCACGAAGGATGCCTGGTATGTAATCTTCCGGCGGTATCCCTGATTATTCATCGCTATCTGGGCGGTACCGGTCTTGCCTGCTATCCTGTACTCCGGATTTTTCAGGTTAATTGCTGTTCCTTTTTCGACAACACCTTCCATCATTGCCCTGGCCTTCCGGATTGTGCTTCGCGAAGCGATTGAATTTATTATGACCTCTGTTCCGAAGCTCTTTACAACCGATCCGTTATCCAGGATGGCAGTAACAAACCTTGGCCGCATCATCTTTCCGTTATTTGCAACTGCATTGTAGAATGCAAGTGTCTGCAGGGGAGTCATCTGAACTTCATAGCCGTGCGACATCATAGGCAGGGAAAGACCTGACCAGAACTTCTCACCGGGATATCTTATAAGAGGTTTGCCTTCACCTTTTATCTGAACATCCAGAGGCTGGTTGAGTTTCATGGCATAGAGCCTGTTTACAAAAGCCTTCGGATTATCCTTGTAATTCTCATTGATAATCATGGACGTGCCCACGTTCGAGGAATACTCGAAAACCTCCTTCACCGTGATCTTTCCGTACCCGTCTTCCTTTGTATCCCTGACTATCTTATTAAAAAACCTGACAGTACCGTCGCCTGTGTCGACTATATCACCTGTATCAACTACTCCGTCCTCGATGGCGGCCATCAGGGTAGCCAGCTTGAAGGTTGAACCGGGTTCGGTGCTTTCGGCAATTGCATAATTGTACGTTTCGTGATAGCTACCGTCGTCGGCCCTCTCGAGGTTTGCTATTGCACGGACATCGCCGGTGGAAACCTCCATCAGGACTGCACATCCGTGATGGGCATTATGTCTTCGCAGCTGTCTTTCAAGCGCGGTTGAAGCAACATCCTGGAGATCAACGTCGATTGTTGTTTGTATGTCGTGCCCGTCCCTGGCCTCTATGCTCTCGCCGTTATTGACCGTGATCCAGTCGCCGCCTGTAAGACGTTGTTTTACTACCATTCCGTTCTTCCCGCCCAGTTCCTTGTCGAACGAACCTTCAAGCCCGACACGGGTTCCTTCGGTTCCCTGGTTCAGGTAACCTATTGTCCTGGCTGCAAGTTCATTATTCGGGAGAATCCTCCTGTTCTCAGGCTGGGCAACAAGCCCTCCGCGGAACTGGCCCTCCCTGAATATCGGGAGTTCCTTAATCTTTTTAAGGGTTGCATAATCGACCCTCTTCTGTATCAGGAAATAACGGTCGCCCCTCTTTCTTGCCGCTGTGATTACTGATTTCCAGCCCGATGCCGACCTTACTCCCAGGTACCTCGACAAGCCCTGGCTTAAACCGTCGATTCCATTTTTCCAGGTTTCGCCCGACATGCCGCTGCTCCTGGTATCCATGTATATAGAATAATAAGGTACGGAACTGGCAAGCAGCCGGCCGTCGCGGGCCAGAATGTCGCCCCTGTTTGCAGGCATCTCGGCAGTCTTGAAGACATATTTCTCACTCAGTTCCGACCACTTGCCCTTCTGGATATACTGCAGCACGAGAATCTGAACTATCAGGGCTATACCGCACAGTATCAAAACGAGGTAAACCACCCCGCTCCTGAATACTATTTCGTCCCTTACTGTCATCCTGTTCCCTATTTATCCGTTACAAGTTTATATGGAGGCGTTTTGAGCTCCTCCAGTCCGAGTCCCTTTTCGCTTACCAGCCTGGAAACCTCCGACTGCCTGCTTACCGACATCAGCTGTGCCGATGTGGAAAGGGCTTCCGCCTTAAGGTCCTTTACCTCCCGGGTCAGGCTGGCACTCTCGCGCGTTATCCTTTCTGCATGAAAGCGGTTGCCGATGTAAAAGGCCCCGAGGATAGTCAGAAAGATTATGAACCACAGGTTTTTGAGAACTATCACGTCGGAGAAGATAATCCCGCTCATCAGTTCCTTCAGAAAACTGCCGTGCCTGCCCTGTTTGGGGTTTTCCTCTTTCTGTTCCTGGTTATTCATATCTTTTCTGCAATCCTGAGCCTTGCGCTTCTGGCCCTTTTGTTATCCTCAATTTCCAACTCATCCGGTACAGTACCTTTCTTGTTAATTATCCTGAAAGGCGTAATCAGATTCCCGTAAAAGTCCTTATTCTCCTCTCCCTCAAAATTTCCCGTCCTCATGAAGTTTTTTACTATCCTGTCCTCAAGGGAATGATAGGTTATCACCACCAGGCGGCCATCCTTTTTAAGAACAGAAAGCGCCTGTTCGAGCATCTCCCTGAGGCATTCCATCTCGTGGTTCACTGCAATCCGCAAAGCCTGAAACACCCTTGCATAAAACTTATGCTCCTGCTTAAATGGAGCCAGCTTCCCGATTGCACCGATCATATCGTTTACGGTTGCCAGCGGTTTCACCGTGCGTGCAGCAACTATCTCCCTGGCAATGCGCCTGGAGTTTATAAGCTCGCCGTAGTCGTAAAATATCTTTGCCAGTTCGGCTTCGGTCAGGTTCTTCAAAAGAGCTGCCGCCGTCACTGAACCTTTCTTGTTCATCCTCATATCAAGCGAAACATCCTGGCGGAACGTGAAACCCCTATCCGGCTCATCGAACTGATGAAATGAAACGCCCAGATCGGCAATGAGTCCGTCGATATGTTCTATTCCGTTGAATTTTAAATTATTCTGAAGAAACCTGAAATTCTGGTTAAGGAAGATGAGTCTTTTATCGTCGGGTACATTCCGCTTTGCATCCTCATCCTGGTCAAAAGCGATCAGTTTTCCCTTGCCCAGGCGCTGGAGTATCTCCATTGAATGGCCTCCGCCCCCGAAGGTGACATCGACATAAATACCCCCGGGACGGATGTTCAGTCCCCTGATACTCTCCTCAAGCAATGCAGGTACAT
>JAVEXG010000166.1:0-6911 GCA_034004115.1 Bacteroidales bacterium
CTCGGAGGCGCGAGGCTTACCGGAAGATTGGGTAACTGGGATGTGGGTCTTATGGATATGCAGACTGCTGAGCATGAATCAACACCGGGAGAAAACTTCGGCGTGCTGAGAATGAGGCGGCAGGTTATAAACGAGAACAGCTATGTGGGAGGGATTTTTACATCGAGGCTCGGAATGAACGGTCAGAATAATCTGGCATATGGCATGGACGGAATCTTCAGGCTTTTCGGGGATGATTACCTTAACGTGAAATGGTCGCAGACCTACGACAGTCAGATCGATAACACTCTGGGTTCCCTCGATCCGTCATTTTTCCTTGTGAACTGGCAGAGACGTTCCGAGAAAGGTTTTTCGTATGACCTGAAATACTTTTATTCAGGACAGGAATTCAATCCCGGTATTGGTTTTGTCAGAATGGAAGGAGTACAGGGAATCAACGCAAACCTTATGTACGGCTGGTTCCCGGGTGAAACCTCAAAGTTTTTCGATTACGGCTTTTCGGTCCGTTTTGACCGCTTCAACAGGCTTGAAGACGGTGAGCTCGAGTCGATGGTTGTTTCTCCCGAATTCAGATTCAGCACAAAGAAAGGCCTCCGCGGAGGAGTGGAAGCAGAATACCAGGAGGAAGGGGTAATTTACCCGTTCAGCCTGTCGGATGAAATTACAATCACCCCGGGACTGTATTCATTTTACGGATTCCAGACAAGATGGAACACACCTGAAAACAAGATGATCTCGGTAGGGATGGATTTTAGCGCCGGACAATTCTACGACGGGAACCGGAAAGGAACCGAAATTGAGGCTAACTTTAATCTGTCGTCAAGCTTCAGACTGGGGGCACAGTATGAATTCAATGCTTTGCGTTTCCCTGACAGGGCAGGACACAATTCACTCGACATTCATTCAGTAAATGTAAAGGCATTGTACATGCTCAGCACTAAGTTGTCGGCTTCAGGCCTGGTACAGTATGTCAATACCGAGGATGAGCTTATTACGAATTTCAGAATCAGGTACAATCCGCGTGAGGGCAATGACTTCTACATTGTCTACAACGATTTCAGGGGAGTCAACCGCCTTAATTCAGTACCTGCTTTACCTTCGTTCTTCGGAAAGACGGTGATGGTGAAATACACCCATACGTTTATACTGTAATTATTCCGGCTGTGTAAACCCGGTCACTCTGCCTTCAAGCGCAGCAGTGCCATCATCTTAAGAAAGATGTCGGTGTTTTCCTGGATCCCGCTGAACACATCAGAACCCGGACCAAATGCAAAGACCG
This sequence comes from Bacteroidales bacterium, assembly GCA_034004115.1. GTDB lineage: Bacteria > Bacteroidota > Bacteroidia > Bacteroidales > VadinHA17 > LD21. Next base: position 1,280 of record JAVEXG010000166.1, read on the forward strand.
GCACCATAACGCCCGTGTGGATCATTCCGTGCTCGGCCCATTTGGGTTTTATTGTGCCGTCGGTGATGCTGCCTTCGGCGATTGACATGCCGGATGCCTCCTGTCCGGCTGTTACGATGACAACAGTATTTCCGTTCTTCATCGCAAAATCGTAAGCCTTCCCGACAGCATTGTCGAGATCGATTGTCTCGAGGGCGACGAGTTCCCCGTTTTCAAGGTGCGATGCCCTGTCGGGAAAGGAGTTTTCGACAATCAGTATAAAACCCTTTTTGATTCTTGAAAGTATGTTTATGGCAGTCTCAACGGCGTCGGGAAACATTGTGCCGCGGCCTTCACTCAGGGACGGGTTATTTTCAGCGGAGGTGAATCCTGCCAGTTTCCCCTGCCTGATATTCCGGATTTCATCGATCGAAAAGGCAACCTGATAGCCCTTTTGCTTCAGCTCATCGACCAGGTTTCTCTGGTCTTTCCGTTGAGTAAAGAATTTTGATCCGCCTCCGATGAACACATCGATTTCATTTTCAACGTATGATGCTGCAATATTTTCAGTAAGCATTCTCGATTTTTCATGAGCCACGAAGGGGGCAATACTGCCTTCCATAAGAGTATTTGCAGTCACAACTCCTGTGACTATTCCCTTTTCCCTTGCATATTCGAGGATTGTCTTTACAGGGAGAGTGTCAGTGTTTAGTCCCACTGCCCCGTTATATGTTTTTACCCCGGAAGCCATTGCTGTTCCTGCCGAGGCACCGTCGGCGCTGAAATGGGAGGTTGAATAGGTTTTGCTGAATCCTGTAACAGGAAACTTCTCGATATTCATCTGGCCCTTTTTAACTGCAATCCCAGCGTACCACTGGGTAACGCCCATCCCGTCGCCCACAAACAGGATGATATTCCTTGATTTTTTGCCCTGGGCATCAGCCTGGATGGATGTGATGAAAAGCATTGATGCAGTCACCAAAAGAGTAAAGGAAAACTTTCGCATGTGGCAGGTTCTTAGGTTTATGCAAAAGTATTGATTTTTGTGGATATTTTCAATCAGGACGCAAGACGCAAGATGTAAGACGCAAGACGCAAGACACAAGACGCAAGACGCAAGACACAGGGCGCAAGACACAAGACGCAAGACACAGGGCGCAAGACACAGGGCGCAAGACACAGGGCGCAAGACACAAGACGCAAGACGCAAGACGCAAGACGCAAGGGTCCCGGGGATTGGAAAAGTTACGAATAAATTCGCATAAAAAATTACTAAAATATTCGCAACAATCTTTCCGAATATTTTCGCAATGGTACCATTCTCCCCCTACCCCCTTGCCCTTTGCCCCCTGCCCCCAGCCCCCTGCCCCCAGCCCCCTGCCCCCAGCCCCCTGCCCCCCAGCCCCCTGCCCCCTGCTCCCTGCCCCTTGCCCCTGATTGATTCAATAAGTCAAACATCTGACCTGAGAGTTCTTGATTCTGCCTTCCTTAAAGGTTACTTTTGATTGAACTCAAAAGCTAATTACAATATTATTAATTAATTATAAGGAGGTAAAATCATGAAAAAGTTATTTGTATTCATAATGGCAGCCGGTTTTCTTTTCTCACTCGCAGCAAGTGGTCAGTCGTCTCCCTGGTACCAGACAGCTGACGGGCAGGTTACCTGCAAAAAAGTCGCAGTGCAGGGAGATAAGTTGAAAGTTGTCCTTGAAAATGGTGAAAAGCAGGTCGTTCCGGCAGCTTCAGTATCTTCGTACTATACTGAGGATAAACTCTTTCTGAAGAAGGGGATTTTTGCTGACGGGGTTATGCAGGAGAAATTCATGGAATTCCTGAAAACCAGGGATGACATGAGTCTTTTCATGTTTCCTGATAACGGGACCTACCGGTATCTTGTTTACAAGGGCGATGAACTGTTCATTGAAATACTTGAGGGTAACCGTGATGAATTCATGAAATTTTTCGCCCTGAATTAATAACATAGAATGAGTCATCAGAAGTGTTGGCCGCAAGTCCTTTATTGGAGGTTTGAAACAATAGTGCAAGTTTTTGGGATTTCATGGCATAATTGTTACTCCCGGAGACACGGACCAACCAGAACAAAATACCTGATCTTGAAAATTTCAGTTGCAATATAGGCTTCGATATAGTCTCTGATGATCTTCCTTGTCAGAATTTGGTTAGATTTTCGAAAGGCTGCCGGTCATGTGATACGTCAGCCTTTTTTTCTAAATTTACCCTCCTTGATTCCTGAAGACAGATTACCAAACAATTCCAATGCGGCTTGATGTAATTATATTACTGCTTTTGTTTCTTTCCTTAAAGGTTTTTCCCCAGGACTCCGGGGTTAGTTTCGATCGTATTTCGGTAAGGGAAGGACTGGCTGATCATTCCATTAACTGTATAACCCAGGATCATATCGGATTTTTGTGGATAGGAGGGGAGAGCGGACTGTACAGGTACGACGGCTATGAGTTCAAATCGTTTCAATATAAGCCGGGAGACAGAATCAGCCAGCATTTTAAGGATATCTACCGGATAAAAGAGGACAGGCACGGCTTATTCTGGATACTTTCAGAAGTTGGGATAGTGCTTTTCGATCCGGAGTTTTCGAGTTCCTTCCTGCTAAAGCTGTATTCGAATGAGAAGAAGTCAACAGAATTTAATTACAGTCCCGATATTCACATTGACAGCGACGGAATTGTCTGGGCCACTTACAGGAATGGACTGATAAGGATCTCACCCGATGAAGACCTGAAGAAATTCATGGAATCGGATATTCCGTTCAGGGAAGAGGATGTTCTTGCAACTGAGTACTATGATCTGCCTGTTTCGGAGTCGGGAAGCAACAATATGGTAACAAGGATTTTTGAGGATAGTGACCGAAACTTGATAATCGGAGGCATTTCCGGGCTTTTTTTATTAGACAAAAAGCAGGGTTCCTTTCGTGAAATTGCAGGAGAAGAGGGCTCAGAAGGTTTTAAATATGTCAGGTCTGTTGTGCGGTCTGATGATCGGTCATACTGGATTGCAGCCGGTGATTATCTTTATAACCTGGAGATGCCTTTGTCGGGCCAGGATGGTGATGGAAATACTGCGACGGGGAGAAAACCATCAAGATACAGGATAACCGGTAACCAGATACCAACATCCCTGTTTGTGGACAGTAAAAACAACATCCTTCTCGGCACGATCCAGGGATTTTACAGAATCAACAAAGATGGTTCAAATGGCAGTTTGGTCTGCAACCAGTTGGATATAAACGAGAATGATCCTGAATACTATGGCTATGCAAAAACCATCCTGGATATTTTTGAGGACAGGTCGGGAGTAATATGGACAGCCCAGGATTATTACGGGATCACCAGGTTTTATCTTAATGGCGCACGCTTCACTTCTTACCGGGATCTGATAGTCAGGTACTTTGAAAACACGGATATCAATCCTGTTTACAAGGACAGTAACGGTTTTCTCTGGATTGGCACTTACGGTGGAGGACTGCACAGAATAAAGCCGGATGACTTAAGTGTCAGCCAGTATAACCTTCCTGAGAAGAGAAACAACATAATCTGCATGCAGGAGGTTTCTCCGGGACTGTTTTGGCTGGGAACCAACCGGGGAGTGGCCGAATTCAATGTCTCAACCGGCCGGGCTGGCGATCCGTCACCCCCGGCACTACAGGCAATCAATCAGAAGGAGATTCTTATCTGGGACATGCTGAAGGAGAAAGACCGCGTCTGGTTTGCTTCCCGGGATGGATTGTATGTTTTTGATTCAGTGACAGGTAAGCTGAATTATTATTCTCTTGCACCGGAGGGTGCCGATGCAGCTCAAAATACCCCCGTGTTGTCGCTGCTAAGGATGAAAAACGGGGATATACTGGCCGGAACCGGTACCCGGGGAATATTTAAGATAACCTGTAATGCTTCGGGTCCGGTGATCAGTCAGCTTGCAGACAGCAGGTTTTTATCGGGAAACGGCATTAGTCTGGACCGTCGGCACAGGCTTTTCGAAGACAGCCGTGGATTGTTGTGGGTTGTCGATTATTCAGGTTTGCACAGGCTGGATCTTAATTCCAACGCTGTTGTCACCTACAGGCTCTTTGACAGAATCAACTATCCCGATGCCTGGTCAATAGTTGAGGACAACCTTGGAAATTTATGGATAGGGACACACTTTGGATTGTGCTGTTTTAATAAGGTTTCAGAGGAAGTTAAGCTTTACAACCGGGAAAATGGTTTGCCTATAACCATCCATGGATTGAATTCCGTTTTTAAGGACACTGACGGCAGGCTTTATTTCGGAGGGATAGGAGGATTTTATGATTTTCTGCCTGAAAGCCTTATGGTGAATGATTTCAGGCCGCCTGTAGTGATAACGGATTTTCGTTTGTCCGATATATCCCTGGATGATGACACGTCCGGAGTGTTTGCCGAAAGTACTGATATTCCATACCTGAAGACGATAAGGCTTAAACACAATCAGAATGATATTTCGATCCGTTTCTCAGCCCTTAATTACAATCGTCCTGATAACAACCGGTACTCATACAGGCTCGAAGGATATCAGGAAGAGTGGGTAAATACTGACGCAGACAGCAGAACAGCAGGGTATATGAAACTGAAACCAGGGACATATACCTTCAGGGTCAAAGGCTCCAACAGCGACGGAATATGGAATGAGGATGGAACATCGCTTAAAATTACTATCCGGCGGCCATGGTGGTCCACCTACCTGGCCTGGTTTGCCTATGTGGTTCTCATCACGACAGCAATACTGGGAATTTTCCGCTGGCGCCTTTATGTTCTCCAGAAGGAAAGGGAGGAACTTGAGAAGCTTGTTGGCATCAGGACCATGGAAATACGGGAGCATAACCGTAAAATTTCAGAACAGAAAGACCAGCTGGAAAAGCAAAACAGGCAGATCCAGGAGACCGAAGAGTTGAAGAACAGGTTCTTTTCAAACATATCCCATGAGTTCAGGACGCCGTTATCCCTCATAATGGGGCCTGCCGAAGAACTGCTTGACAAATCTCATCTGAACGAAAAGGAACGACGGAAGATCGGCATGATAACCAGGAATGGACAAAGGCTTCTCAACCTCGTGAACCAGCTTCTCGACCTGTCAAAAATCGATGGCAAGCAGATGACACTGGAACTTATTGAATCAGATGTCATGAAACATCTGAAATCCATTGCCGGATCATTCGACTCTCTGGCGGAGGCACGAAGTATCAATTTCCTGGTTAAACCGGACAAAAGAGAACTTGTTTCCTGGTTCGATTACGACAAGATTGAAAAGATAGCAACGAACATTCTGTCCAATGCATTCAAGTTCACGCCGGTGGGAGGTGAAATAGATTTCACTGCCAGGTACATCACAGGGGAGTCGAATGGAATGCCTGTCAAGCTTGAGTTTTCGGTAAAGGATACTGGTCCGGGCATACCGCAAAAAAGTCTTGAAAAAATTTTCGACCGCTTTTACCAGGTACAGGAAACACTGGGTAAGGAAAATCCGGGAACAGGCATTGGACTATCCCTCTCGCTGGAACTGGCAAGGCTGATGCATGGTGATATAAGTGTAAACAGCAGGCATGAATCGGGAAGTGTTTTTACAGTCATTGTTCCGTTGGGGAAAGACCATCTGAGTGAAA
>JAVEXG010000167.1:0-6856 GCA_034004115.1 Bacteroidales bacterium
AGTTTATGAATTATTACAGTTATTGACTTCCTGATAAATCAACTAAAAGACCTGCCCCTTTTTCTAATAGAATTTAAGACAGACAGGCGATGTTGAAGGGTATTGTAAGGCGGGTTCTTCAGGAAGGCCGGTATTGCTGTCTATTTTGAAAACAGTAATATTATCAGATCTTTGATTTCCCACAAGGAGAAACTTTCCTGAAGGATCGATTGTAAAATTACGTGGCCAGTCGCCTCCGGATGAAGTGTGGCCGGCAAGTCTCAGCAATCCGTCAGCGCCGATCACGAAGGTCACTATTGAATTCTCCCCCCTGTTCGATCCGTATAAATATTTCCCGTCTTTGCCGATATGAATATCGGCGCAGTAATTCCTGCCACTGAAATCTTTTGAGGTGGTTGGCAATGTCTGTAAAAGCTTAAGGCTGTTCCTGTCGTCAACATTGAAAACCATTACTGTTGATCCAAGTTCATTTATGACATAAAGCTTTGAACCGTCAGGCTTGAATACAAAATGTCTCGGTCCTTCGCCTTCAGGCAACTGAACCGAAGGATTGTCTGAGGGTGTCAGTTTTCCGTTTGTCCTGTCAAAATCATAAACCAATACTTTGTCAAGGGCAAGATCAGTTACATAGACTTTCTTACCTGCAGGATCGCTCGTTATCATATGAGCGCGCGACTTGTCGGGCGGATTCTTAATATAAAACAGTGTGTCGGAGATACTCTCAGGAATGCCTTCTGCATCAAGCCTTATAACAACTACAGATCCCTTGGCACAATTAGCCATGAACAGGAATCCGTTGTCTGGTGAAAGGGAGATATAACACGGCCCGCCGTTCGGGACTGCCATTTCGTGCATTTTAACTATCTGACCGTTTTGTTCGTCGTACATAAGGGTTGTCAGACCCCCGCCTGCTTCACCCTTGAATTTCATCACCTCATTGGCCACATAAAACAATTTTTTCTGTGGCAAATAGCAGAAATATGAAGGATTCGGACCGGCATCATGCTCTGATATTTTAGTCAGTTCTCCGGTAACAGGACTGAAATCATAGATATTAAAACCGGTTTCACCCGGATTGCGGGTATAGCCTGCAGTGAATAGCCTGCTATCATTGCTGCATCCGTTCATTGCCAGGCTGATAAGTATTAAAAAACCGGAAATTGGCATATAAGGGAATTTCATTTGATATCAATATTACAAAAATGGTCTCAAATTACCTGGTTTGTCAGGCTGTCTGCCTGACAGGCAAAGGACCTTCATTATTTTCATTTATTGAGCGTTGGGAATCATAAATAAAATTACAGCACAAAGCTGTCGCATTCGCGATAGGCATTTATTACCTGCGCTTCCCCTTCTTTGGTTCCTCTTTTGCTTATCCCGTGCTCCATGCAAATAACGCCGTCATAGTTACGGCTGTAAATATACCTGAATACATTTTTGAAGTTTATCTCACCTGTACCAGGCTCGTTCCGGCCGGGATTATCTCCGCAGTGGAAAGCTCCGATCTCGCTCCAGGCAGCAGCAATATTTGGTATGAGGTTACCCTCGGTGATCTGCTGATGATATATGTCATCAACAATCTTGCATGACGGCCTGTTAACGGATCTGCATATCGAATAGGCCTGTGGGATGCCTGTAAGGAATAATCCGGGATGGTCGTTGAGAGTGTTCAGCGGTTCAAGGACTATTGTAACCCCTGCCGGCTCGAGTATATCGCAACAATATCTCAGATTATCAATGACGTTTGCAGTCTGATAGTTGTGGTGCAGTTTCTCGTCATACCTGCCGGGAACAACAAGTGCCCATTTCACGCCCGTTCTTTTTGCCACTTCCACACCTTCCTTCATGCGCTTTACAAGCATCTCCCTGACCTCCGGCTTATTGAGGACGAAAGATGTAACTGAGAAATCGGCATAAAGAACAAATGGTCCGAGATCCATTCCCAGTCGTTTAATTTCATTTGCCATTTTCACCTGTTCGTCAGCGGAGCGACTCATGAGCCCGTTGTCGAACATAGCTCTGAAGCCCATTTCGTTGCAGAATCTGATATTATCGATAATATCGGTACCTGCATGTTCACGGAACATGCCAAACGATGGTGCATACTTAAGCTTGAAGGGTTGCGATGCACTGGCAGCTTTCCTGCCCGGAGCAACAGCGCTGGCTGGTATGAAGGCAGGTGCTGCCATTACTGCAGCACCTGTATAAGCAGCTTTTTTAATGAATCTTCGTCTCGAACTGATCATAATTAAACCTTTAATAAACAATTTAATACCAATTCAACAGAACTATTATGTTCCGGGCTCATAGGGAAGGCCAGCTACCGGGACTTCCTTCGGAATATCAACCGGTCCGAATGCGAACACTGTCGGGCCAAGCTTGAGATCCGAGTTCATCATTTCCTCGTATGTCGTCTCTTTTCCGGTATATGCTGAAACGCGTCCCATAATGCCGATAAGAGTAGAAATGGCGGTAGCTTCCAGTTCATTGAAAGTCTTGCCCGTACGGATTGCCGTTACCAGGTCAATATGCTCCTGTACATACGGGTCAACGCTCACGCTGTTTGTAGGCTTGCCATCCTTGTCGAGAGGATATTCGTACTTCCAGATCTCTTCTCCGGCAAGGTTAAGGATTGTGCTCTGGCAGTTTGTGGATCCTTTTGTTCCCTGAAGTCTTTCCGATACGCTGTTTGCACATCCGTTTATCTGGCGGCACATGCTGTGAACATGGAGGCCGTTTTCAAATGTATAGTCTATGCTGAAGTTGTCATACTGGTCGCCTGTCACTCTGCGGAGCCTTGAACCCATACCCACTGCCTTCACAGGATGTGCACCGAAGAACCAGTTCATCACATCAAGGTTGTGCACATGCTGCTCAACGATATGATCGCCCGAAAGCCATGTCCAGTTAACCCAGTCGCGGATCATCCATTCCATCTCGCTCCATTTTGGATTGTTATCCCTGTGCCAGAGCTTTCCTCCGTTCCAGTATACATTTCCCCCTGTAAGTTCGCCTATAGCGCCCTGGGCAACCTGCTGCCAGTTGGCAACATAATCGCGCTGATGGCGGCGCTGGGTTCCGGTCACAATGCTCAGTCCCATTCCTTCGGCTTTCTTTGCTGTTGCCATAACTGATCTGGCGCCAACGGGGTCAACACATACCGGCTTTTCAGCGAATATGTGCTTCTTTGCCTGAACGGCTGCTGCGAGATGTTCAGGGCGGAAGAACGGAGGTGTAGCAAGAATAACAATGTCAACACCTGCATCCAGGACTTTCTGATAGGCATCGAATCCGACAAAACAATTCTCCACCGGCACTTCCTGGTTCTTTTCCTTAAGAATCCTTTCACGGCAGCTGTCGACGCGATCCTGGAATGTATCAGCCAGAGCAACGATCTGAAGATTTGGCCCTGCATTCAGGAAATTGATTGCCGCTCCGGTGCCACGACCTCCGCAACCTATTACTCCGGCTTTCAGAACCGGACCGTCAGGAGCCTGGTCAAGGAATTCCGGAATGGGTACCACTTTCTTTTTTGTTCTGGCACAACTGGAGATAATCACAGGAGCTACTACTCCTGCCATGCCTGCCACTGCTGCTCTGCCCAGAAAATTACGTCTTGAGATACTTGATTTTTTCATGTCGGATCAGATTAGTGAATTATAAAACAATTGGTTATCAAGGTTAAGATACTATCAAAAATAGAAAACAGCTTATTAAATTCCAAGGATTGCCAGGAATTTAATCTTTTTTAACTGACCCTGATGAGAATGGCAGCCATTCAAATGCCTGTTACGGCATTTCCTGTTTTGTTGTCGAATTCGCATACAACGCGGAATCCTACATGAAAGCAATCGGAGTACCACCAGATGCTTTTGGGCATCTGAGGATCGGTCTTAAGCCATGCTTCTGTTCTCGTATAGTCGCGGGTAGCACATCGCAGAGCACCGGCTCCGTTAAGGAATGATCCTCCCCTAATGACACGTTCTGATCCGCTGTCAGGTCCCTTGGGATCAACGATCAACCCTTCAGGATATATTGAATATGCATCTTCCTGATACCAGTCGGAACAGAACTCTGCAACGTTTCCAAGCATGTTTTTCAGACCGAACGGATTAGGCCTTACTAAATCAGGAGTCTGTGTTTTTGAAGGACTGTTGGCTTTATAAACAACATAAGTATTGATGACTGCCGTATCGTTTTTTGAGAGCTTTGCTCTTAATCCGGTCTTTTCAAATTTTACTGGATTTCCTTCGAAGAAATATGGTCCCGATGTATTAGCCCTGCAGGCATATTCCCATTCTGCTTCTGTAGGCAGGCGGTAGGTCTTTCCTGTTACCATTGACAACCACCTGCAATATGTTTCAGCTGCATGAAAGGTAAAGGATATTGCCGGCCGGCTCCCCATCCCCCATCCCTGGTCAGGCTGGCCGTATGGAGGGGTTGCACCTGATATGGCATCAGTGCCGTTCACAAGCTGTTTACGTACTCCTTCAGTGTCAGTAGTGCGTCCCTCAACAGCTGTCTGGGCATAAAATGCCAGGTATTCGTCCCAGGTAACTTCAACTTCGCCCATGAAGAAGGGGCTTATGCTGACTTCTCTGACCGGTCCTTCATCTTCCCTGCGGAACGGCTCATCCTCAGGGCTCCCCATCAAATAGGTTCCTCCTTCAATGGCTATCATATTGAACGCGACTGAAGAGCCCGGGATCTTTTCAGTGAAATCAGAAAATCCGGACACAGTTGCAGGTTCCGCAAAGATCTCCTTTGGAGCGGATGAAACCGTGCCGAAAGTGGTATTGCTTCCATGAGTATACCCTTCAATATAATGACCTGCATTGAGATGACAATTTATACAATGAAGCGTTGGAGTCTTTTTCTGCTGGGTATAATACAGATGTGCATCCTCTCCTTCCTTGGTAAGCTCTCCGGGAAACAGGTTCTCATGGCACTTGATGCAGCTCGATTCATACACATGCCCCCTGGCTACTTCGAGGCGACCCCGTTCTTCCCAGTCAAATGAAGCAGAATCCTTGGTGTAGAAACTCCACAAATCGCGCAATCCGGTAGTGCCTTTGGCCCAAAGGTAACCTTTACCCTTGGGAGGCAGATGGCATTCGACGCAACTTGTTCTATGGCCTGACCTGGTGTCGTAATGAACCGATTGCTTCCATCCATTATCAGCAGCAGGATGTATATGGCAGGAAACACAATATTCATTGGTGGAGGTATTGTCAAGGATTTTTCCAGCCCCCAGCACAAGCGCTATTCCAACAAGAATGCCGGGAGCAAACCAGATGAGAAATCTCTTCATGTTCCAAAAAAGTTTGGCTCAAGATAAAAAATTATATAACATCTCTTACACCCGTAAGAATTTTTAATTCCGGATGAAAGTATTATTTTTACCGCAAAAAGTGTTACTCATGAAAAGGATCATATTTATAATTCTCGCAATTTTACTTGCTTTCCCATCGTTTCCCCACCCCTGGAAACCATCTCATTATGTTATAGTTGACACTGACGGTGGTGTTGATGACATGAAAACCCTGTGCATGCTGCTGGCATCGCACGATGTAAGGGTTCTGGCAGTTACCATTTCTCCGGGCGTGCTTAATACCGGTACGGCATACATAAAGGTAAAAAGCATTCTCAACTCATTCTTCCATGAAGGTATCCCAGTAGGCATTAATCGCAATGCCGGTTTCACAAGTCCGCAGATGGCTCTGCCGATGAATTACAGGTGGGGTGATGAGACTGGCATTGATCCGGAAGCAGCACCGGGCAGTCTTGAGTTAATCGGGGAAATGCTGAAGGCGGAAAAAACAAAGATCAAGTTTATAAATCTGGGAAGTCTTTCAACCACCCATGAAGCATTTAACAGCCTCCCTGTTTTCAGGGAACAGGTAAAGGAAATAATCTGGAGTTCTGACGAACCTCGCGATGCTTCAGGCTTCAATTACAAAGCCGGCCGTGAGAGCGCAACCAGGATCCTTGATCAGGATGAGATACCGGTGAGCGTTATAAAGGGATTCAACGGTGACGGAAGAGTTTTTTACAACGATGAGTTTTTAGAATCAATTAAAAACGCTAATACAGTATATGCAGACAAAATATCTGGATTCCTGAGCTCCAATATGGCAAAAGATCATAAATTTTCATCCGGAGCAGTTGACGAGATGATTGCTATTTATCTTCATTACCCTGATCTGTTCACCAGTTCTGTATCAGGCAAGACTACTACATTCACTCCCTCCTCATCAGAAAAGCTCAGGGAGAATGTTATCACGATCCTGAAAGGAGAAACAGTGGCAGAGAACCAGGTCATGAGGGAAATGCCTGACGATCCTTCATTTTATGCAGATGACATTGCTCCTTATGTTAAGGAAATTATGGAGAAGCATGGCCACGATGAATGGAATTCAGGTGTTATAGCAAATGAAATGCACAGGCACCTTGGGGTATTTGCTATTATAGGGGTTAAAATGGGCATAAGAGCAAGGGAATATTTCAACACCGGAGTTGATGAATTCCATGCGGTTTCCTTTGCAGGTTCCATGCCTCCGATGAGCTGCATGAACGACGGCCTCCAGGTAAGCACGGGAGCCACTCCCGGTCACGGGCTTCTTACAATCAGTGATAATCCTGTAAAAAATGCGGCGGCGGAATTTACTTACCTTAATCATAAAATAAGAGTATCCCTGCGTCCGGAGATAGAAGATAAGATCAGCTCAGAACTCAAAGAGATCAATTTTGTCTATGGCCTCGACAGTAATATCTACTGGGAGCTGGTAAGGCAAAATTCTATAAAATACTGGCTAAACCTCGACAGGCATGAGATATTTCTGATAGAGGAGTTGTA
>JAVEXG010000026.1:0-15197 GCA_034004115.1 Bacteroidales bacterium
TCGAGGATGATCTCGTTGGCAGGCAGATAGCAGTTATCCGCCACCTTTCTCATGATCGATTCATTTGTGAAATCGTCATAATAATAATGATCATGCCCCAGGTCAAAGAACCTGTATCTTTTTAGCCTGAAAGGCTGATGTACCTGAAAATAAAAGCATATAGCTTTTTTGCCTGTTAAACTCATATCTAGTTCTTGTTTTGCCAAATCACTCTGTAATAAATATCCCTGACATGCCTTGCCGAATTATCCCATTTAAGTCTCACCACCTCTTCCTTTCCATTCTTTATGAACATCTTTGAAAGGGCAGGATAATTAAGTATCCCGTAGATTGCATCAGCCATCGCGTCAATATCCCAGAAATCGGTTTTAACAGCGTGGGTAAGAATCTCCGACACTCCCGATTGTTTACTGATAATTACCGGTACGTTCGACTGCATTGCTTCGAGGGGGGAGATTCCGAAGGGTTCGGAGACTGAAGGCATTATATAAACATCACTCATTTTAAGCATCGTGAACACATCCTTCCCTTTCAGGAACCCTGTAAAGTGGAAACGGTCGGTAATATTCAGGGCGGCAGCTCTTCGCATCATCCTTTCCATCATATCTCCCGATCCGGCCATGACAAATCTTACGTCGGGCATAACCTTAAGCACTTTATGTGCAGCCTCAATAAAATATTCAGGGCCCTTCTGCAGGGTGATCCTCCCGAGGAAAGTGACTACCTTGTCATCGAATCCCTTTCTCATAGTTGAATCCTGTGCCATCTTGACCGGTTCCACAGCATTATAAACAGTCTCAACCTTTTCAGGATCAATATTATACTTATTGATAACAATATCCCTTGTAAGGTTGCTTACTGTGATTATTTTGGAAGCAGCATCCATTCCAAGCTTTTCAATCCGGTAGACATCGGGGTTGACATTTCCCCCGCTGCGGTCGAAATCGGTTGCGTGGACATGTATTACAAGGGGTTTGCCCGAGACCTCCATAGCTGCTATTCCGGCAGGATAGGCAAGCCAGTCGTGGGCATGTATAATGTCGAATTCGTTTTCTTCGGCTATCACAGATGCTACGACTGAGTACTTGTAAATTTCATCCATCAGTTCACTGCCGTATTTTCCCGAAAAATCAATTGTGCCTTCCTTGTTGGTCTGCACAACGAGTTTGTATCCGGAGGACTCTGAGCTTATTCTTTCCCAGAATTCTTCAGGATCGGTATATGGGACAATCCTGGAGGATATTTCAATCTGTTCAAGGGGGCGCCTGAATCCCTTATAGTGAACCTGCTTGAATGATACAGGCACCTTGTTGGCCCCTATGAGCCTTACCTTGGTCTGATCCTCATCTCCCCAGGCCTTCGGGACAACAAAGATCACCTCAAGGTCCTCCAGTGTCGACATACCTTTTGTCAGGCCAAAGCTGGCTGTACCCAGCCCGCCCGAGATGTGTGGCGGAAACTCCCAACCGAACATTAATACACGCATATCACACCTGTTTTATTATAAAGAATATTTGTTCTCAAGCAGATCCATGATTCTCAGGATTTCCCCGACGCTCCAGGCCTGCGATATAGTTCCGTTCGGTGCATGAGGAGGATCGCCGTCGTGGATTTCGGAGATCGTGCTGACACCATGTTCACTCATCACCTCCTCGAATCCCCAGATAAGCTTCTTAACCCTTGGTACACCCTGCAAGCCGTACACTTTCAGCCATCCCTCACAGAACGGCCCGATCAGCCATGGCCACACAGTACCGTTATGGTAGGCTTTGTCCCTTTCCTCCTGGTTCCCGAAGTAGGTTCCCTTGTAAAGAGGGTTGCCGGGAGAAAGGGTACGCAGTCCTCTCGGTGTAAGCAGTTCCTTGTCGGTGATGTCGAGCACTCTTTTCATCTGATCCTTTGACAGCATCGAGTATGGAAGAGACACGGCGATCAGCATGTTTGGTCTGACGAAGTAGTTCTTACCCTCCTTATCGTTGACATAGTCGGCCAGATATCCGTTTGCATGATCACAGAACAATTCATGGAAGGAAAGGTTTATAAGTTCGGGAAGTTCCTCGTATTCCTTCACAAACTTCCGTTCCTTGTTCTGCCTTGCCAGGTCGAGGGTGAAACATACGGCATTGTACCATAATGCATTTATTTCTACCGCATATCCGTTCCTTGGCGTAACGGGAACACCATATACCACGGCATCCATCCAGGTAAGCGATTTTCCCGGGGCATCTGCATAAATCAGCCCGTTTTCCCTCATCCCTATATTGAAGCCCGTTCCCGTCCTGTAGGCATTGAGTACCGATTTCATAGCTTCACCGTAACGTTCCCATGCATCTGTTCCACCGTTTTCCACATACTGCTGTACGGCCCAGAAGAACCAGAGCGGGGCATCGACCGAATTGAAAGCAGGGTTGTCGGCATTACCCATATTGGGAAACAATCCGTCCTTCATGCTCCCGACCTGGGTATCGAGTACCTCGCGGTAGAGCTGAAGTTTTTTTGCCGGCTTGGCGGTTGCCAGACCTGGAAGTGCAATGAATGTATCCCTTCCCCATGATCCGAACCAGGGATAACCTGCGATCACCAGTGTCTTGCCATGCCGTCTTTCGATGAACTGCTGGGCAGCGTTTCTAAGGCAGTTTGAGAAATTGATTCTCGGAATCTTTCCGCTGACAGTTTTGGTGAACTTGGTTTTGAAACCCGATGGCTTCTCTTCCTTTGTGGAGGCCGAGAACACAATCACATCTCCCTCCCGGGCTTCTACCTCAAAGAACCCCGGGGCAAAAAGATCCTCGGAGTAGTCATAGCCTCTTTTCTGCTCCTCTATATACTCAACTCCCAGATACCAGTCGGGTACGTGAACAAATTCGGCATTTGTGGAGAATTGCATGTGAAGGAAGGGAAATCCTTCGTACAGCTTCATTTTAATCCCGTTGGGAATGAATTCAACTTTGGTGTTGGCTGCAAGATTTGCATGGGTAAGCTCATGGATATTCCTGAAAGCCAGGAATGGACGTATCTGAAGCTTCATGGGTTCCGATGCCTCAATGATCGTGAACCTTGCCATATACTGTTCCTCATAATGAGTAAGAAGCCTTTCGTGCTTAAGTTTCACACCCCCAACCCTGTAAATTCTCGAGGGAATTCCTTCCATCTCGAGCTCCTCAATATATTTATGGCCCTTGGGACTGTAATAGTCGCCTTTATATTTCCTGATTCCGGTGTTAAAACTCTTGTCGTTATTTACGACTGTTGCATCCATTGATGAAAGAAGCACATGCCTCTCCCCTCCGAATGCATCAATCGGGCACACGAGAAGGCCGTGGTACTTCCTCGTATTGCACCCGACTATAGTAGTGGACGAATAGGAACCCGCACGGTTGGTCCTGATGACTTCCCTCGAAAGCGAATACTCGAGGTTTACAATCTGACCCTTTTCGAACTTAATGTAACTCATAAACTAATCTTTTTAAGATATCACTAAAAAGTCTTTTAAGATACTTCATTTTATTGATTCATGCAAAGGCAACTGTATAAAATAAGCGTACGGCTCGGCCTGAAAAAAAAAAGAATAACTTTGCATCTCAATAAAACAGACTATTTAACAAACAACCTCCTCTGCATGAACAGAAAACTGGCCTTCATCCTGTCAACCGCCCTCATGCTTGCGGGCTGCCAAAAGAACAATGTTGAAATCTCCGGAATATTTGAACAACCGTTGCCGGGGCAATATGTTTTCCTGCAGGAGCTTAAACCTAATGAGCTTCTAAATGTTGATTCCGTCATAATTTCAGATGATGGTAAGTTCGAGTTCAAAAGGAAGGTCAAATTCCCGTCTTTTTATCTGCTCAAAATTAATCAAAATAACTTTCTGACAATGCTTGTTGAGCCCGGAGAGAAAATAAAAATGACTTCTCATTATGATTCGCTCAATTATCCGGTCGTTGTAACCGGTTCAGCAGGCACGGAACTGATAGCCGGCTTCAACAAAAAACTACTCAGGACAAGAAACAATATCAGGAGACTGAATGATCTTTTCGACGCTAATACGGGCAGAGCCGACATGACGGGCTTTATTGATTCGCTCGACAGGCTGGGCGACAACTACCTGAATGAAATAAACAGCTATGCCAAGAAATTCATTGAAGAGAATGTTTCATCCCTTGCAACAATCCCGGTTCTTTACTCAATGCTGACACCGGAGCTTTATGTCCTCGATCCGCAGAAAGACCTTAACTGGTTCCTGAAGGTCGATTCTTCATTGTACGGCAAGTACCCTGAGTACGGTCCTGTGGTTGATCTTCACAACCAGATAGGAGAAATGGTGACATATTTCGAGACATCCGATACTTCGAATGCCACAGGCGATGAAAAAATGGAAGCACCTGAAATAGCTCTTCCCAGCCCTGAAGGCGACACGATAAAACTCTCATCCACAAGAGGCAGCTATGTCCTTCTTGATTTCTGGGCCGCATGGTGCCCTCCATGCAGGGCGGAAAATCCCAACCTCGTCAAAGCCTGGAATCAATACAATGGCAGAGGATTCCAGATTTACCAGGTTTCACTCGACAAGACACGTGAAGCCTGGATCAAGGGAATCGAGGATGACGGACTGGGCAGGTGGATCCATGTGAGTGACCTTGGATACTGGAATTCTTCCGTGGTTCCGCTTTACAAAATCGAATCCATTCCTGCCAGCTATCTCCTCGACAAAGATGGCCGTATAATTGCCACCAACCTGAGGGGAGATGCCCTGCAGAGAAAACTCGCCGAACTGTTCAAATAACCTTAAACCACCCGACCTGCCGGAAATTCTGATTGATGATGAAACCCACATGATTGACAACACACAAACAATGAAGAATATAATTCACCTGCAATCATGTGCGGTTCCAACCGGCCATTAAAATAAATTATATACGGATGAAAAAAATACTGGTAATAATTATCCCGGCGCTTATCCTTGCCGGATGCAGCAGCAAGGATTCCTTCACTGTTTCCGGACATATCAGCGACCCGCAGAAGAACAGCGTCGTACTCAACAAGGTTGAAATCGACAGGCTGATTTTTGTCGATTCGGCCAGGCTGAGCGGCAGCGGCGGTTTCAAATTCAGGGTTAAGACAGAAGCGACCGATTTTTACCAGATCGGCTATTCAGATACGGATTTCATCACACTCCTTGCCGGACCCGGTGAGAAAATAAGCCTCACCTTTAACGGAAAGAATACGTCGGGCGATTATGAGGTTTCGGGATCGAAAGGATCGGAGGATGTGAGGGTTCTCGATCTCAGGCTCGCTGCAGGAAAAAGAAAACTCGACTCTCTCAGGACCATTTACGACAATCTTCCGGCGAGTGCAGACTCTGATCCCGAAAGAAGCCGGCTGGAGGAAGAATTCACTGCTATACTAAAGGATCTCCGGAAGAAGAACATTGAATACATTGTAACCTGGCCCACATCAATGGCTTCCCTTAAAGCCGTTTACCAGAGGATTGACGAAAACACTTATGTCCTTTACGATCCCCGCGACCTCCAGTACCTGAAAATAGTCTCCGACTCCCTCGGCCGTCATTATCCTGAATCGAAGAACGTCAGGGCTCTTGCCGAAGACCTGAAAAACGAGATGAACCAGTTGGTTGCAAGGCAGATTCAGAGTATTGCAAGCACTTCTCCCGAGATCAAACTCGACCCCAATCTCCTTGACGTAAACGGTAAAAGAATTGCCTTGTCGTCGCTCAGGGGAAAAGTAGTGCTCCTCACCTTCTGGTCAGTCAATTCACGGGAATCGCTCGCGGAAAACATCCAGCTTAAAGAGTTCTACAAAACATATAAAAACAAGGGATTCGAGATTTATCAGATCAACATTGATGAGGACGAAGAGAAATGGAAGCAGGGGGTCCGTTTCGATGAACTGCCCTGGATAAGCACAAGGGAAGATGATCCAAACGTCCTTGAAAACGTCCGGTTGTTCAATGTCCGGACCCTGCCGGCCAATTACCTGTTCGACCGTGATGGAACGATTATCGGGACAAATCTCCACGGAAGATCCCTTCAGATAAAACTTAACCAGTTGTTTAACAATCCGGCGGGTAATTGAAAGAAACGGGGAAAATATTCTTTGCATCCGATTTTCATCTCGGGCTGAAGGCTGGAAAAGATCCTGCCGAACGAGAGAAGCTGGTTGTCAGGTGGCTCACAACAGTTGCGCCTGAAGCAAGGGAGATTTACCTGGTGGGTGACATCTTTGATTTCTGGTGGGAATACAAGCTGGTAGTACCACGCGGATTCACAAGGTTCCTGGGAACAGTATCCTCAATAACCGATTCGGGTATACCGGTTCATTTTTTCACGGGCAACCACGATATGTGGGTCAGGGACTACCTGTCGGCCGAATGCGGGATGATGGTTCACACTTCACCCTATACCTGCAGCATTGACGGTAAAAAGTTTCATATTGCTCACGGAGAAGGGCTTGGAAGCGAAAACACCGGATACAGGATTCTTCTCTGGATCTTCAGGAACAAACCTCTTCGTGTTCTTTATTCAATGCTGCACCCAAGGATCGGAATCGCTTTTGGCCTCGACTGGTCGCTGCATTCACGGTTTGCAAAGGGAATAACGCAGGAATTCATGGGTGAAGACAGGGAAGACCTGATCAGGTATTCACGATCGGTCATGAAAAAGGACAATATAGATTACTTTATCTTCGGTCACCGTCATCTGCCCATGACCTTTAATAACGGCAACAATGGCAGGATTATCTTCCTTGGCGACTGGTTCAGCGATGGAAGCTATGCCGAATGGGATGGCAGTGAACTATATCTGAAGAGTTTCAAGTGATCCGTTTGTATTCTCAACTCTTACCGTCAGCATAAAATAAGAGTACTCCTCATTTACCTTGTTAAACTGGTATTCAAGCTTGCCCCCCGATTTCCTTGCCATTGAAATCAGTCCCATATTTCCGGTACTGTCGGTTTCGATCGACTGGGCCGACAGTGAAGCGAAAAACAAGGTCTTGAGTTCATCCTGACTGAAACTGTTTATGTTGTCTATTTTTTGCTTCAGTTTTCCGATCATCAGGCCCGGCATCAGATTTCCGGTTGTAAGAACAAACCTGCCATCCTCGAGCCTTACCATTGCAAGAGGCATTCCGTAGTTTTCCTCAGCCTCTTTTCCCGGATTGTATTTTGTAACATTTTCAAGGATCTCCACCATAACATTAAATACCTTTCTCCTGATCCTTGCATCCACATCCTCATCCGAAAGCCTGGCCTCGGTGATTGACAGTACCTCATCACCGATCCCGGAGGATATATGACCAGACCAGGTCATGTGAACACTGTTCCTGCCCATCAGTCGTTCAAGCTCAAGCACCGGACTGCCGTCATACCTGCTCCGGGGGCTGCCGTTGGTTCTGCCCAGGCCCGAAGAATCGACTGTCTTGCTCAGTACGAAATATGACAACCCGTCTCCCAACGGAATAAAGTCAAAGTCAAGCCTGTTTCCCGTTTTCAGGGCCATCTCAAGCAGACCGAGACCCGCTCCTCCCTTATCGCTGAATCCCGGGGTCTCCAGTATCTGCCTGTAAAGAGCCTTGATATCCGGGGCATCAAGAGAATTGACCTTTGCAAGCTTGTCCCTGAGCTCTGCGGATTGAGCATCCGTAATTACGTTCCCCGTTGTAATCGTGTAGCCGTCACCGGTTTTTGAATACGAAACAAGCGGCATAACGGCGTGACCTTTATGATCGCCATGCTTTACAATATTCTGAAGACTTTCGAGAACATACATAAAGAGTCTCTTTCGCCCTGAAAGGTCGAAAGAGTCCTCCTTCATTTCATTTTCAAGCAGGGTAAGGAGAGGAAGGGAATTTTTCTCCGTTATCTCCCCCCTGAAAACAAACATAAGGCGTTCCCGCCTGATTTTATCGTGAATCGTCCTTGCAATATCCATGCTAAAGAAATCGTAAATATATAACGGCGGAATCGGGCAAATCGTTTATTGTATCTAAATATTTATATTATTAACCTGTAACAGGCAGCATTTCATCCGGCCCATCCCTCGCGGTCGAGGTTTCTGTAATTGATAGCTTCCGAGATATGTTCAACGCTTATGTTTTCAGATTCCCCGAGATCGGCAATGGTTCTTGCCACTTTTAGAATCCTGTCATAGGCTCTGGCTGAAAGGCCCCTGAGATCCATGGCTGTTCGGAGCAGTTTTCCTCCGGCATCATCGAGCTGACAGTATCTTCTCTGCATCGATGACGTCATCTGGGCGTTGGCGTAAATTCCCTTCACAGATGCAAAACGTCTCGCCTGTATCTCCCTTGCCTTTACGACTCTCTCCCTTACTAAATCTGATCGCTCCGTTTTAGCAGAATCTGTAAGCTTGTCGTATTTCACGGGTACAACTTCTATATGAATATCAATTCTGTCGAGCAGCGGTCCGGAGATCCGGTTCAGGTATTTCTGCCTCATTCCTGCTGTGCACATGCATTCCTTTTCAGGGTGGTTATGATATCCGCAGGGGCAGGGATTCATTGAAGCGATCAGCATGAAGCTTGCCGGATAATCGCAGGTTGATTTTGCCCTGGAGATCGTTATTATTCTGTCTTCGAGCGGCTGCCTCATCACCTCAAGTACTGTTCGCTTGAACTCAGGCAGTTCGTCGAGAAACAGCACCCCGTTATGTCCCAGGGAAATTTCCCCTGGCTGAGGGAACGTTCCCCCGCCGACAAGGGCGACATCGGAAATCGTATGGTGGGGACTCCTGAAGGGCCGTTTGGTCATCAGCGCCATGTGGTCGTCGATTTTGCCGGCCACCGAATGAATTTTAGTGGTTTCGAGCGCCTCTTCAAGGGTGAGAGGGGGCATTATAGTGGGCAGCCTTTTTGCGAGCATGGTCTTTCCTGCCCCGGGCGGACCGATCATTAGCAGATTATGGTGCCCTGCTGCTGCCACTTCGAGGGCTCTTTTTACGTTCTCCTGACCGCGGACGTCGGAAAAATCGACATCATATTTATTGGCTTCTCCCCTGAACAAACCCTCTATATCGACTTTCACCGGCTCAAACTGCCTGGCGCCGTTGTAAAAATCAATCACGTCGCCAAGCTTTTCCATGCCGTAGACATCGAGTCCGGAGACAACAGCTGCCTCCCGGGCATTCTTTACAGGCACTATCACTCCTTTGAAACCCTCCTCCCTGGCCCTCAGGGCTATCGGAAGAACGCCCTTTACAGGCTGCAGGGTTCCGTCGAGCGACAGTTCTCCCATCATTACATAAGATTCGATACCGCCCGGTGACATATTCTCATCAGCCGCCATGATGCCCACCGCCAGGGGAAGATCATACGATGACCCCTCCTTCCGGATGTCGGCCGGCGCCATGTTAATGAGCACCTGTTTTCCCGGCCACCTGAACCCCAGGGTGCGAATCGACGACTCGATCCGCTGCTGACTCTCCTTTACCGCCACATCGGGCAGACCTACAAGGAAAAAGCGTATCCCCCTCGATACATTTACTTCAATTGTTACCGTGACCGCATCAATGCCTGCCACGGCACTGCCGAATGTCCTTACCAGCATAATTTAATACTTGCACGATTAGCGAAACACAGTACCAAATATAATAAAAAGAAAACATTAGGGCACAGGCTCAGCCATTAAAGTTTTACGATTATTAAATATTAAATGAAGCCGCTCGCGGTGATCACAGGACCTGTCCGGCGGCCGTCCTTTTACGTGCTCTCAGCCAGACGGGCGGGATAAAGGCACTCGCGGACCTTTTCCAGGCTCTCGGAGTTTTCGGCGATTATCACCAGGGTATCGCCTGGCTGGATCACAGTCGAGCCGTTAGGGGTAATGAATGTACCATTCCTTTTGATCAGGGCTATCAGGGCAGCACGCGGAAATCCAATGTCAAGGATCCTTTTCCCGGCTGCATTGCTTGTATCATCGATCTCAATCTCGGTCAGCTCCGACTTCATTGTATCGGAGAGTTCTATGTCGGGCGGTGTCCTCTGTTTTGCCCTTTCCGGAACCGAAACACGGAGCCGGTTTGCAAAAAACCTGAGGGTTGTTCCCTGCAACAGAACCGATGTAAGGGAAATGAAAAAAACAACATTGAATATCATCTGCGATTTGTCAATCCCGGCCAGAAGCGGATATGTGGCAAATACTATAGGGACTGCTCCCCTCAGCCCTACCCAGGAGATGAATGTTATTGTTTTCAGCTTTACCCTGAAAGGCAGAAGGCAGGCAAATACTGCAAAAGGCCGTGCAACGAACATAAGAAATGCCGAGACCAGCAGACCCAGTCCAAGTACCGGAATTATATGGCTTGGAAACACAAGAAGACCAAGGGTCAGGAAGAGAACGATCTGCATCAGCCATGCCATCCCGTCGAACACCTGCAGGATAGTCTTTTTGTGGATGAGGTATTGATTGCCAAGGTAAATTGCACACAGGTAGATTGCCAGAAAACCGTTTCCTCCCAGAAAATCGGTTGCTGAAAAGGTAAAGAACATCAGGGCGATTACAAGCACGGGATAAAGTCCCTCGTAATCAAGGGCAATACGGTTGATGATCTCCTTTCCGAGTCTTCCGATCAGCAATCCCAGCACGGTTCCGATTATAACCTGTTTGATGAAGAGTGGAATTATGCTCGCTGCCGATTGTTCGCCAGACAGGATAAGCCCCATCACTGCCACTGTAAGGAAGTAGGCCATCGGGTCGTTGCTCCCGCTCTCGAGCTCGAGGGTGGCACGGATGTTCTTCTTCAGTCCCAGGTTCCTTGCCCTGAGAATTGAGAATACCGCAGCCGCATCGGTTGAAGACACTATTGAACCAAGAAGGAGCCCCTCCAGAAATGTAAAATCGGTTATAGCCCACACGAAAATCCCGACCGAGATGGCAGTAAGGAACACTCCTACGGTAGAGAGCGTCAATCCATGCCAGATAACAGGCTTAATTGACTCCCACCTTGTCTCAAGCCCGCCGGAAAAAAGTATCACATTCAGAGCTACTATCCCGACAAACCGGGCAATGGACGGACTATCGAAATTAATTCCGCCGAAACCTTCCGACCCAGCGAGCATTCCAACTATTACGAATAATATCAGAGTGGGAACACCCAGACGGAAAGAAGTCTTCCCGACCAGAATGCTTATTCCGAGCAGGAAAGAGCCTATCAGAAGTATGTTTTCAAATGTGATGTTCATCCGGACCAGTATGGAAACCCTGCTTATCCCCTTTTTGCCATGTATGATGGTTCAGCCCTGTTTCCCATTAAACTCAAAACGGTTTGAAAGTTACTTATTTTTCAGGAAAAAAGTTCACTTTGTAACATATGTTACATTTTTAATGTGTCGGATTCGGTTTTTTTGTGTAAATTATGAACCTGCAAAATGCAGAAGGATTGTACGTTAAAAAAGTCATTCATTAATTATTAACATAAAACAGTAATATCATGAGTATGTTTTGCTATCAGTGTCAGGAGACGGCCAAAGGGACCGGCTGCACAATCGCAGGCGTATGCGGTAAAAAGGACAACGTTGCCAATATGCAGGACCTTCTGGTTTTTGTGACAAAGGGAATATCATTTTTCACCACCGGGCTGAGGAAACTTGGCGTTGAAAACGACGAAGCCGATAAGTTCATTGTCGACAGTCTGTTCATGACAATCACCAATGCAAACTTCGATATCGAAAGGTTCGTTGCAAAGGTTAAGGAAGGTCTTAAACTCAGGGATGAGCTGAAGGCTAAATATCTGAAAGCAGGGGGCAAGGTTCCTGCCGATGTTCATGAATCAACAACCTGGACCGGCCACACTATGGAAGAGTTCGAAGCCAAAAACGTATCTGTCGGTGTTCTGTCCACCCTTAATGAGGACGTAAGGTCGCTCAGGGAGATGGTAATATATGGCCTTAAGGGAATGGCTGCCTATACCGAGCATGCCAATAACCTTGGTTTTGATGACAAATCCATCCACAAGTTCATTCAGGAAGCGCTTGTCGCAACTACAAACGACAGCCTGAATGCCGATCAGCTTGTAGCCCTGGTTATGGAAACCGGAAAATTCGGAGTTTCGGCGATGGCCCTGCTCGACAAAGCCAATACAACAACCTACGGCAATCCTGAGATCACAAAGGTTAACATAGGTGTCAGGAACAACCCGGGCATACTGATCAGCGGACACGACCTCAGGGATATGGAAGATCTGCTTGTCCAGACCGAAGGCACAGGAGTCGATGTTTACACCCACAGCGAAATGCTCCCCGCAAATTACTATCCTGCATTCAAGAAATACAAGCATTTCGTAGGCAATTACGGCAGCTCATGGTGGATGCAGAAGGAAGAATTCGAGACATTCAACGGCCCCGTCCTCTTCACCACCAACTGCATAGTTCCCCCGAAAAAGGATGCTACCTACTTCGATAAGGTCTATACCACAGGATCATCAGGATTCACCGGTTTCAGGCACATCGCTGAAAGGCCGGAGGGAGGCCGCAAGGATTTCTCGGCGATCATTGAACATGCAAAGCTTTGCAAGCCCCCTGTTGAAATTGAAAAAGGTGAGATAGTAGGAGGCTTTGCACATAACCAGGTTGTAGCCCTGACTGACAAGGTTGTTGAAGCTGTCAAATCGGGTGCCATAAGGAAATTCTTTGTAATGGCAGGATGCGACGGAAGATTCAAGGATCGCAGCTACTACACTGAATTTGCACAGGCACTTCCGAAAGACACTGTTATCATGACAGCAGGATGTGCGAAATACCGCTACAACAAGCTCCCGCTGGGTGACATCGGAGGCATACCCAGGGTACTTGATGCAGGCCAGTGCAACGATTCCTACTCGCTTGCAGTTATTGCTCTGAAACTTAAAGAGGTATTCAACCTGAAAGACATCAACGAACTGCCCATCGCATTCAATATTGCATGGTACGAGCAGAAGGCCGTGATAGTGCTGCTTGCACTCCTTTATCTTGGAGTCAAGAATATTCACCTCGGTCCGACGCTTCCCGGATTCCTTTCACCGAACGTTGCAAAGGTCCTCGTTGAAAAATTCGGAATAGCCGGTATCGGTACAGTTGAAGATGATATCAAGTTGTTCCTGAGCTAGGCATCTTGCCTGAAAATATTGAAGGGGTGTTGCGTGCAACACCCTTTTGTTTTTTCCAAAACCTTAAAAAGCAATACCTGTTTCAGGAAAAACAGTCTATTTTTGATATTAATCCCTTAACTTGATTTCCATCAGTGTAACTTAAAACCAGCAAAACATGAAATTCAGGATAGCAGTTCTTTCACTTTTACTTTTACTTGTCCTTGGATACGGATGCAACAAAGGAAAAAGGATAACGGTACTATCTCCCGATGGCACCAACAAATTAATCTTTGCAGCAGACTATGAGCAGGACGGAATCAGGTATCCTGCCTTCGCCCTTGAAAACGGGAACCGCCAGGTGATTGTCGCTTCACCGGTAAGGTTCAATGCGGAAGGAATCTTCTGGGGCAACTTCACGATCGGTGAAGTGAAAAAGGAATCGGTAAGGGATCAGTGGATAAATAACTTCGGAGAGAGGAAGGAGATCCCCGACAATTATAACCAGGCCAGCATTCGTCTTGTAAACAACGATCTGGAAGTTACCCTGATCTGCAGGGCATACGACGAAGGTGTTGCATTCTCACTTGAATTTCCCCGGCAGGATGGCATCGATTCAATACAAATAAATGAGGAACGGATTTCATTCGGTTTCACTGCCGACCATTCAGCCTGGTCGGCCAACCGTGCCCAGGCTGCATATTCAAAAGTGCCGCTCAGCAAAATTCAGAATGGCAGTGAGAGGCCGCTTGTGATCGAGATTGATACCGGACTTACGATTGCACTCGCCGAAGCTAAGCTTGTCGACTATGCAAGAATGAAATTTGAGCCCGATACAACACGTTATAACAATGTTATAACACAGCTTGAAGGCACTGTAAGCAAGGCGCTTCCGTTCCAGACGCCATGGAGGGTTGTAATGACGGGTAAGGACCCCGGCGATCTGCTGGAGAAGAATTACCTGATCCTTAACCTGAACGATCCCTGCGCTTTAGATGATGTTTCATGGATAAAGCCCGGCAAGGTATTGCGGGAAGTGACCCTTACCACGGCCGGGGCAATTGCAGCCATCGATTTCACTTCATCCCACAACATGCAGTATGTTGAATTTGATGCCGGCTGGTACGGCCCCGAGAACAATGACAGCTCGGATGCCCGCGCCGTAAATCTCGATCCAGCAAGGTCTAAAGGTCCTCTCGACATGAAGGAGGTTCTGGACTATGCCCGTTCAAAAGACATCGGCATACTCCTTTATGTTAACCGGAGGGCTCTCGAACGTCAGATTGATGAGCTCCTTCCGCTTTACCGGGACTGGGGAATCGCCGGGATCAAGTTCGGATTTGTAAGGGTGGGAACTCAGGATGCCACTGCATGGCTTCACGAATCGATAATGAAGGCTGCAAAGTACAAGCTTGTCGCCGACGTCCACGATGAATACAGGCCGACAGGCTTTTCGCGCACTTATCCCAGCTTTCTTACAATGGAGGGGATCCGCGGCGACGAGGAGAGTCCTTCGAACAGTCACACCCTGATAACAATGTTCACCAGGATGCTTGCAGGCCAGGGCGATAACACTATATGCTATTACAATGAAAGGGTTGAGAACAAAATGGGCTCGCATGCATCACAGCTTGCCAAGGCGGTATGCATCTTCAGTCCGCTGCAGTTCCTGTACTGGTACGATAAGGCCGCCCCGGCACTGAAAAAGGACGACGGCCAGTGGGGAGCAACCAACTACATAGGCAACGAACCGGAGCTTGAGTTCTTCGACAATGTGCCTACGGTATGGGATGAAACACTGGTATTGCATGCAAAAATCGGGGAATATGGGATGATAGCAAGGAAAAAGGGTGAGGAATGGTTTATAGGAGGCATCAACGGGGCCAATCCTGTAAAGCTTGATCTCAACTTCTCCTTTCTGGATCCGGATAAGGAATATTCAGCAAAAATCTATTCCGATGACCCGTCAGTCGATACAAGGACGCATGTCAGAATTGACAGTATGATGGTCGACAGGGGTACTATATATACAGCGAATCTCAATCCGGATAACGGGATTGCAATACATATTAAACAGAAAGACTAAGAAATTAAACACGGAGT
>JAVEXG010000026.1:15297-32809 GCA_034004115.1 Bacteroidales bacterium
CAAGGACGCATGTCAGAATTGACAGTATGATGGTCGACAGGGGTACTATATATACAGCGAATCTCAATCCGGATAACGGGATTGCAATACATATTAAACAGAAAGACTAAGAAATTAAACACGGAGTTTAAAACAGTGGAACTCCTTCTTAACTCTGTGTTACTCCGTCTTTACTCCGTGCGACTCCGTGGTTAACTGAATTTCTTAGTTATCACAAAAAATTCTTATCCAGAAATTCCTGGAATTTATCCTTGTATTGTTCGCTAACCGGGATATATGTTTTCCCGAAGACTATCCTGCTTCTTTCTATGGTCTCGATCCGCTCAAGATTCACAATGAACGACCTGTGCACCCTCATGAACTTTGCCGGCGGAAGCTTGGCCTCGAGCAGTTTCATCGTAATCAGGGAGAGCACCGGCTTTGATTCGCCTGCCGTGTAAACCTTCACATAATCCTTCAGACCTTCGATATAGAGTATGTCGTTGAAGTTGATCCGTCTTATCTTGTAATCCGATTTCAGGAACAGGAACTCGCTGTTTGATTCAACCTTCTCCTGTTCCCCCTGCTCAGCCCTGATAAGTCGTGATGCTTTCCCGACAGCCTTCAGAAATTCCTCATAGCTGAACGGTTTCAGGAGATAATCAACAACATCGAGTTTGAAGCCTTCGAGGGCGTATTTTTCATAAGCTGTTGTAAAAACGACCCTTGGTCCTCCTGTAAGCGCCCTTGTGAATTCTATTCCGGTAAGGTCGGGCATCTGGATATCTATAAAGATAAGATCAACTTTCTCATTTATCACGAACTCCAGCGCCTCCTGAGGATTGTCAAAACTGCCGGCAAGCTCAAGTCCCGGAGTCTTTTTTATATACCCTGTCACCAGCTGAAGCGCCAGAGGCTCATCATCCACGGCAATTGTTCTGATCATCAGGATGTCTTTATTTCAAGAAACACATCAAACCGGTTTTCTGAGCTGGTTATTCTGAGTTCATGGCGGCCGGGAAAAAGAAGGTCCAGTCTTTTCCTGACGTTGTCCAGACCTATGCCTCCCGTTTCGGTTTCAGCTTCCTTTTCCGTCTTCCTGTGAAGTGAGTTGGAGCATTTGAAAGCTATGGAGTCGCCTTCCGTTTTCATTTCAATATCAATGAATGACTTTTCGCGGTAGCTTATTCCGTGCTTGAACGAGTTTTCTATGAAAGGAATGAAAAGCAGGGGTTGTATATTCCTGTCGGCATATTCCTCAGGAAAACTGACATTCAACGCAACCCTGTCGCTCATCCTGAGCTTCATCAGATCGATGTAGTTCTTCATGAACTCTATTTCATGGCTGAGCATTGTATTTCCCTTTTCCGAATCGTAAATCAGGTATCTCATCAGTTTCGACAGTTTCAGCACTGCCTCCTGCGAATCGTTCTGGTTTATTCCGATCAGGGAATAGATGTTATTCAGCGTATTGAAGAAGAAGTGGGGGCTTACCTGGTTCTTCAGGAAAGCCAGTTCGGAATTGAGTTTTTCCTTTTCAATTTCCCTGCTGAGTTCCTCGATCTGCGATTGCCTTTCGAGCACCTTCAATCCCAGGGAAAGGAACACCAGGAAAAGCGCTGTCGGAAAATAGTTAAGCATATGCAACCTTCTGAACGGATCCCGTAAGACCCTATACTGCGGGGGGCCCGGGTGCGGTCCGGGCGGAGGGGAGTCTATTTCGGTATGCCTGCGCTGGTCCAAAGCTGGTATATTCTTGATCACCATCCTGTTCGAAACATCCGAAACAAGGTAGAAACCAATCACCAGTATGACCATGTATAGGTAATATCTTCTTCGGCTTTCCCTAAAGAAGAATGCCGGAACGAGATACAGGTAATTTATATAAAAGATTGAACCCCAGATAAAGGCGTTGAAATAGTAGATCCACAGGAAGTCCTTTGCCACGGGCCAGCGCGAAATGAAATATATCGGCAATCCTATAAAGATAGCCCACACTATGGCGTGAAGCAGCACCTTTATACCCTTCGTCCTGACAATTCCCGGTTTTATCCTTACGTCATTCATATCTGAGTGCATCAATCGGATTGAGGCTGGCTGCCTTCCGGGCAGGATACCAGCCGAAGAATACTCCTATCACAAAACACACTGCAAATGCAAGAACAACCGACTGTGAAGTGACAACAACCGGACTGTTCATCAGTGTGCCTGCTCCCTGTGCAATCAGGTAGCCAAAGACCACCCCGAGAGCACCTCCTAAAATACTCATTATTATTGATTCCACAAGAAACTGCCTCAGGATGTCGCGGCTCCTTCCTCCTATCGACATTCTTAGTCCGATCTCCCTTGTCCGTTCTGTTACCGAAACGAACATTATATTCATAATCCCGATCCCGCCAACGAGCAGTGATATCCCGGCTATTGCACCAAGGAGATAGGTCATTATGTCTGTTATTGATGAAACCCTCTCAAGCAGTTCTGACTGCGAATTCACCCTGAAATCATCCTCCTCTGATTCCTTAAGTTTATGAGTTCTCCGCAATATCTCGGTAACCTCATCTGCTGCTGCTTTGCTTTTCTCCTCACTTACGGCCGAAGCGTATATCCCGTTTATATGGTCGATAGCCGCAAGTCTCCTCTGGACTGTCGTGTAAGGTGCCAGAATAAGGTCATCCTGGTCCTGCCCCATGCCGCTTTCCCCCTTGCCCTCAAGGACTCCTATCACCTCAAAGGGAAGGTTTTTTATCCTTATTGTGAAGCCGACCGGATCGGCTCCTCCTCCAAAGAGGTTCTCAACAACGGTTTCCCCAAGTATGCACACTTTCGACATCCCCCTGACCTCGCCGGAAGTAAAGATTCTTCCGCTTCGAATTTCCAGTTTCCTGATTTCCAGATACTCCTCGCTCCCACCAATGACGGTGGTCTGGGTATTCTGGTTGCCGTATATCACCTGCCCGCTGGCCGAAACCAGGGGGGAGACTTCCGAGAGATACACTGTCTCATTCCGCAGCGTTTCGACATCGCTCATTTTCAGGGCCATGGAACTTGAGGCCCCAAGGCTGACGCCGCCCCTCATCTGCGTGTTTGGCATAATCATTATAAGGTTCGTCCCCATTGAAGACATCTGATCCTGGATATTCTTTTTGGAACCCTCGCCGATTGCAAGCATGGCTATTACCGATGCCACTCCTATTATAATTCCGAGCATTGTAAGGATTGCCCTGAGCTTGTTGCGGACCAGTGCCCGGACTGCAATTTTCAAAAGATTACTTATATTCATTGCCTGCTCCTTTTGTCAGTTTTCAAACTCCTCAATATTTTCAACCGGCAGTGTTTGCAGCACATCAGTTGCAAACAGCCGCTCCGTTACCATGTTTTCGCGCTGGATCCTGCCGTCCCTGAACACAACATTCCTGGTTGCATACCTTGCAATGTCGGGTTCATGAGTCACAAAGACTATGGTTCTTCCCTTATCGTTTAGCGACTGGAAAAGTTCCATGATTTCCACCGATGTCCTGGTATCGAGGTTTCCTGTAGGCTCATCGGCCAGGATCAGCACGGGGTCGTTAACAAGCGACCGGGCTATTGCCACTCTTTGCTGCTGACCGCCGGAGAGCTGGTTGGGCATATGGTCCATCCTTTCCTTCAGTCCTACAGCCTCAAGTGCGTTGACTGCCCTTTCGAGGCGTTCCTTCGATCTCATCTTCGGGTTGTAGAACAGTGGCAGTTCCACATTCTCAAGGGCGGTGGTGCGGGGAAGAAGGTTGTAGGCCTGGAAAACGAATCCCAGTTTCCTGTTCCTAAGCCTGGCCAGCTCATCCCTGTTCATGGAATTCACGTTTGTCCCATCGAGGAAATAGTCACCTCCGGTTGGCTGGTCGAGGCATCCGAGTATGTTGAGCATTGTCGATTTCCCCGATCCGCTCATTCCCATGATGGCGACGAATTCGCCCTCCCTTATCTGCATGTCGACTCCCCTCAGCGCGTGCACCACAACATCGCCGATATGATAGTCTTTCCTTAGCTTTTCTATTTCAATTATTATATTGTCCATGACATCCTGATTTAATGGTTTGCACCGGCTGCTTCTTCTAGAATGGCATCGGACCTCTTGGACCGCCGTCCCTTCTTGTGCTTGATTTCTCAAGCGGATCGGTCATTGCCACAATCACCTCATCGCCTTCATTCAAACCTGAAAGGACCTCCACATTCGATCCGTTCTGAATACCCAACCGGATCATCACAGGCTTAAGGCTATTATCTGTATTCTTCACCCACACGGTCCTGACTCCTTCGGGAAGCTCCGGGAATGATCCGGGCAAAGGCATGCCTTCCGGCATTGAGCCTCCGGGCATCGCGGCAGAAGGAACGGGCATGTTCATGTATTCGGAATCGGGAGTGAAACGGACAGCCTTACCTGAAAGGACAAGCGTATTCAATTTTTCTTCTATGAATATGGTGGCGCTTGCCGTCATTCCGGGCATAAGCTTTTTCTCCGGATTGGGAGCGCTGAAAATAACCACATAGGTCACCACATTGTTTGTCGTTACCGGCTTAAGCCTTACCTGCGACACTGAGCCCTCAAACTTCTCATCGGGATACGAGTCAACTGTAAACTGGACTCTCTGTCCCAGTTTAACCTGACCGATATCAGCTTCGTCAATGCTTGCCTGAACCTCCATCCGGGTAAGGTCGTTGGCAATTGTGAACATCTCGGGTGTGTTGAAGCTTGCAGCCACCGTCTGGCCTTCTTCTATTGCCCTGTTCAGTACAACCCCGTCGATTGGCGAATATATTGTCGCGTATGCAAGGTTGACGTTTGCGCGGTCAAAAGCCGACTTTGCGTTATTCAGTGAAGCCTTTGAATTCTGGTAGTTGTAAACAGCCTGGTCATAATCGGCCTGGGCAATAAGGTTCTTTTCATAAAGAGCCTTCATCCTGTTGTATGTGGCTTCCTGAAAATCGAGCTGTGCCCTTGCCTGGTCGACCGATGCCTGGCTTTGTTCAACCTGTGCCCTCAGGGGTGTTTCGTCAAGACGGGCAAGAACCTGTCCCTGTTTTACATTGTCGTTGAAATCGACATATACATGTTCAATTATCCCCGATACCTGAGTGCCAATCTCCACAGTGGTGATAGCCTCGAGCGTTCCGGTTGAAGTGACTGTGTTGGTAATATCCCCTTTTGCAACCTTTACGGTTTCGAAAGAGTATTCAGCCGTCTTTGCTTTGAACGGCTTCAAAACCGCCAGAACAATCAGAGCCGCCGTCATCAGGCCGATTATTATTAATACCTTCTTTTTCATTGTTTTAAGTATTTTGAGATTTTTATAATGTCAATGGAATGCCCGAATAGAAATCGAGAACCTTATAGCTGAATATCATATTATATTTTGACTGCAGCAGATTGCTTTCGGCAAGAATAAGGTTGGTTTTCGATACCAGGTAATCGACCGAGTTGATTATTCCCTGCCTGAACTTCTCATCGGAGAGGGCAGCCGACTCGCTTGTTGCCTGGTAATTCTCGACGCTTGCCTCATAATCGGCCTGAGCGGAAACAACATCAAGGCATGCCTGTTCAATACTTTTCCTCAGTTCATTACGGGTGTTCAACTCACTCAGACCGGCATCCTGGTAACCCAGTTGGGCGACAGCCACGCTGGTTCTGACCTGTTTCCTCTGATAAATCGGGATTGAGAGCGAGAGACCGAGTGAAGGTGTTATTCCGTTGTTGATCTGATCGAAATAAGGATCGGTCATCATGCTCGAATAGCTTGTACCCGCTCCTGCACTGGCCGACAGAACAGGATAATATCCGGCTCTGGCAATCTTCTCATCCAGTGCTGCTATTTCCTTGTTTATCTCAGCATTCTTTACCTGGGGCTTGATCCCCATGGCAGTCATATATACTTCAGCCACATCAGGCTTCCGGTTCTGGTTTACCAGATCTTCCGGATCAGGAAAGGCAATTTCGAAATCGTCGCTTACCGGAAGTTCCATGAGCTGTTCAAGATTCACCCTTGCGATTGCAAGCTGGCTGCGGGCATTTGCCAGATTTAGCTTTTCATTGGCAAGCTGCGACCTCACCTGGGCATAGTCGGCCTGTGAGATAAGCCTGATGGCCATCCTTTCTGCAGCCAGCTCAACCTGACCCGTGGTTGACTCAATCTGCCTTTCGGTGTTCCTCACCTGTTCACCGGCATAGAGAACCTGGAGATAGGCATTCATAATGCTGAGACTAATCGATTCCTTTATGGTCTCGAGCGAATACTGTCCTGCCTCAATATCAAGCTCAGCCTGCTTTATCTGGTTCGTCAGCCTCGATCCGTTGAAAACGGTTACAGATGAATTCATCGACACGTTTGAACCGTTCATGCCGTTGTACACCGATCCGCCGGACGCCTTGCTCCAGTTGTAATTCTGAGTCAGAGAAGCATTTACCGAAGGAAAACGCTGGGCCCTGGATTGATCGGCATAATACCGGTATCTCTCATTCGAGAGTTCCCCCTTCCGAACCTGGATATTCTTCTCCAGGGCGTGGGTGATACATTCTTCCAGTGTCCAGACACTGTCCTGCTGGGCCTGAAGTGCTGATGTCAGAAGGAAGAATACGCCAAAAATCATTATTCCATTTTTCATGGTTATAAAACTTTTGACGTAAAAGTAAACAGGGAGTACAGCCTCTGAAAATCAAATAGAAGTAAAGGGTATTTTCCCCGACGGAAAGGGATACTTTCCGGACGAAATCAGGACAAGTCATTAACGATTACATGCCGGAATTATCACTTTACCGACACCTTCATTAACTTGAGGTTGTTCTCCAGTCCGACAAGATATACAAGCAGCCAGGGGTGAGTCGGAGCCAGCAGCAGATCAGAATCCCAGTTGTAATTTCCGCCGGGGGTCTTTCTCAGGTTGAAAACAGAGGGAGCAGCAGCGGCCAGGGACTCACATCCCGGGGTTCTTTCAAGCAGTGCAACAAGATCCCCCAATCCTGACAACAATGCAGAATGAATGGCTTCCTTTTCCTTCCCGAACCGTTTGTCGTTGTTATGTGATAACCAGGAACCCTGATAAGGTCCCAGTTCGTCTTTCCACATGTCCGGAGAATAGCCTGAAGACCCGACATAAAGATCCCTGTATTCCTGAGACATCACTATCAGCTCATCAATAAGCTTAATAGAAGGAAACTGACTACTAATCTCAAGATTTTCAGCTCCTTCAGATGACCTGGAATAGTTTTGCACTAAAGTAAAACTATCGACCATCTTATCCTTTGAAACATTAAGGGCAAGAAGACCGGTGAAGCAGGATATTATCATCAGGAGGAACAATACACTCACAGTGCTGTAAATATTTTCCTTGGTGTTCCCCGGCCGGGTCATCAGAAAAACAGGCAGGAAAACAACAAAGGGGAAAGGGATTGAAACCAGCATCAGCAACCCCGAAAAAGCCCAGTGCTGGATCTTGAAAAGCATGGCAGTAAAAATCAGAAAGGCTGTAAGCCAGGTTACAATATACAATAACCTTTTACCTTTATTGCCTTCTGCTTTATAGCTGCTGACAAGTGCAAGAGGCATAAAGACAAAGATCAGTATTGAAATTCCACTAACAAGTAATATGGCAGCACCCGGCCAGTGATTGACCTTGAACAGTGTTCCAAGGAACACAATTATTGCGGTTACCAGTCCCAGTATATAAATTTTCTGTTTCATCTCAACATTATTTAAGCAGGGTTATTAATTTTCTGCAATCTCCCTCAATGCATGCTGTTCAACAGCGAGAAGACTGTTTTTCATTACGGCAAGCGAATGCAGTCCCGACAACATTGATCTTCGATTATCCCCGCCGGCCGGAACAGTGATATATTTAGAAATATCAGGCATTCTGTCGACATCGCCCCGGATGTCAGCGGGGACTGTTGCGCTCAGCCAGGTCCGGTATTCTGAAATCGCTTTATCAAGAGCATCCCGCGATTCAGCTCCCTCCGCGAGAAAGTCATGAACCGGAGAAGTATGAAAGGGAAAGGAAAGCTGGCGGAATTTTATTTCAGGGCCTGCTTCAGTCTGGATAATCTGTGAGGGATTCCCGACAGGATTACCGGGCTCTCCCTCGGATTCACCCACCATCTTCTTCTCAACAGAATTTATAAGCCCCAGCAGATCGCCGGTCCTTGAATCGATCTCTTTCATAAGTTCATAGGTCGAAGAATCCCGATAAGAGGCCAGCAACTCACCCCTGGTGTGGAACATGCAACTGAACAAAGCCTGCTGCTCTTCAAGGTTTGTGAAGTAACCCTCATCAAACGAACGCTGGAGATTAAGGTTCAACAACGCTGCAGGCATTATTACTGAAAGCAGTCCTGCTATCAGAAAAATGAATCCGGGCCTGACATGCTTTTCATCCTTCCATTTCAGCCAGGTATACCATGGCAGTACAATAATGGAGATAACCGATAAACCGCTTAGAAGAAGAATGCCGGCACCCTGCCAGTGCATGATCTTGAACAGGAATCCGGTAAAAAAGGCTGCCAGTCCGATTGCACCTGTTATATAAACAGGTCTGAAGGCGGTGTTTTCAGGATTCTGAAGAGCCGCCGACAGGAGAGATGGAATTAACAGAAACACCACAATAATACCTGCCAGTATTAAAACCGGGCCAGCTCCGTTCCAGTGCTGGATCTTGAAAAGTATCCCGGTTATGAAAAGACCTGCTGACAGGAATGCGGATATAAAGAGGACCAGCCTTTTCCTGCTTCTTGTTTCCTTCCTGAGAACCACGAGGGCTGATGGCATGAACAGAAATGTAAGGATCAGCGCTCCGAGAGTCAGCATTATCCCGGCACCCGGCCAGTGCTGGATCTTGAACATTGCCGCAACGCCGAACAAAACAGTGCCTGCAACTGCGGAAAACTTCATTGTTGTTTTCATAATTCTGTATTTTGAGTCTGTAGCATAAAGTGTTTCCTCCTGAATCTCCTTCAACCTCCTTTTGCCTATTTTTTGCCTGACCCTTGCATAGGCCTCACTGAAAGTCAGTCCATTATCCATCTCCTGCTCCACATCACAGCATATATGATCGATAAGTTCATCTGCAAGATGCGGGAATATGATTTCCTGGCTTCTTACATCACCTGCAATCCATTCAATATCATATATTGTAAGCTCAGGCATAATTAAGTCCGGTCTGCGGTTCAACTATTTTCTGAAGCGACTCGATGAATTCCTTCAACTCCCTGATTTTTAGTATCGCCTGAGATTCTCCCTTTGGGGTAAGCGAATAATAAACCCTCGTACGGTTATTGTGGACCCCTGTAGTTGCAACCACTGCCTTCTCATGCTCAAGCTTATGAAGGATCGGATAAAGAGCTCCATACGTCAGTTTTATCTTACCGCCTGTAATCTCATCCACCCGGCGGGTCATGGCATATCCATGCATCCGACCTTCTTCCTTCAGTAATTTCAGAACTATCGTCTTAAGCGATCCGCTGTAAAGTTGATTTGATATGATATTCATGGTATATATAATTTACTTAGATATAACAAAGATATTATATAATTATTATGTTATATGATAAATCATTAAAAAATTTTCAGAATTTACTTATAATTGTCTGCGCTATTGACAGCCTATGAAGAACGTACTGATAACCGGCGGAACCGGCCTGATCGGGAGACACCTCAGCAACAGGCTGCAGGATAGTGGATACAATGTTTCACTTTTAAGCCGCAGACCGGTTCATAATGCCGTCTTCAGTGTTTACAAATGGGATCCGGAAGCAGGAACTATCGATCCGGAAGCGATTTCCAATGCAGATTTTATTATACACCTGGCCGGAGCAGGGCTTGGTGACAGCAGATGGTCTGAAAAGAGGAAAAAGGAAATTCTCGACAGCCGCATCAAATCTGCCGGACTTATTTTTGATAAACTGAAGGAAAGCGGGAAAAGGCCGGAAGCTTTTATCTCAGCCTCAGGAACGGGATACTATGGAGCGATTACATCTGAACGGATCCTTGCTGAAACAGATGATCCGGGAACTGATTTCACCGGTGAAGTCTGCCGCAGATGGGAAGAGGCAGCCGGAAACATGGAAAGTCTCGGCATCAGGACTGTCATTCTCAGAACAGGCATAGTGCTGTCAGGGAATGGGGGAGCACTTAAGAGGATGGCCCTGCCGGCAAAATTCGGGATCGGTTCCCCGCTTGGAGGCGGACGGCAATATGTTCCCTGGATCCACATCGACGATATTTGCGGCATCTACATAAAGGCGATCGATGACCGGTCGATGACCGGTGCGTACAATGCAGCGGCTCCTGAACATGTAAACAACGGTCAGTTTATGAGGACTGTTTCCGAGGTAATGGGAAGACCTTTCTTCTTCCCTGCAATACCTTCATTCTTTTTCAGGATTCTTTACGGTGAAATGTCCTCGATTTTGCTTAAAGGCACCAGGGTTTCATCAGAAAAAATCATCTCATCAGGTTATTTATTCAGGTATCCGGAGCTCAGAAGTGCATTGTATAGCCTTTTATGATAATGTTTGTTTTCCCCGGCTTCTGTTAAACAATTAACAGTAGTGTTTGTTACTTCAGCAAACTCAAACATTAATGACAAGGTATATTTACACATTCATTTTACTCCTGGCCGTACTTTCTGACTCAGCCGGGCAGGAAAACTCCGGAGTCATAAAGGGAAGGATTTTCAATGCAAACACCAACGAGGGGGTTCCCTTTGCCACGGTGCAGATCTTCGGCACGACCATCGGAGCCGTGTCGGATTACGACGGCAACTACTCATTTACCGGCATCAAGCCGGGATATGTTGAACTAAGGGCCTCTTCCATAGGGTTTAAACCCTATGTTTCACAGGCCATCCTGGTGACAAACAGCAACCCTGTAAACCTCGACATCCCGCTTGAGGAAAACACCGCCATGATCGGAGAGGTTGTGATCAAGGCCTCACCTTTTCTGAAAAAGATTGAGAGTCCGGTCTCGGCAAGGATTATAGGCATTGATGAGATAGAAAAGAACCCGGGCGGCAACAGGGATATCTCGAAGGTAATACAATCGTTCCCCGGGGTTGCATCCACCCCTGCATTCAGGAATGATGTGATAGTCAGGGGAGGCGGCCCCAATGAGAACCGCTTCTATATCGACAACGTAGAGATCCCCTATCTTAATCATTTTTCAACCCAGGGTGCATCAGGAGGTCCGATAGGAATTATAAATGTCGACTTCGTTCAGTCGGTCGATTTCATATCGGGAGCATTTCCTGCATCAAGGGGAAATGCCCTCAGTTCGGTAATGAATTTCACCTTTGTCGACGGGAACAAGGACAAGACGAAATTCCGGGCCACCGTAGGGGCATCC
Source organism: Bacteroidales bacterium (assembly GCA_034004115.1). Lineage (GTDB taxonomy): Bacteria > Bacteroidota > Bacteroidia > Bacteroidales > VadinHA17 > LD21. Next base: position 26,643 of record JAVEXG010000026.1, read on the forward strand.
GATCTGGGCCTCACTCTCGACGGACCGGCCGGACCGAACGCTACATTTCTGGTGTCCGCACGCAGGTCATATCTTCAGTTTCTCTTCTCCCTTCTCGAACTTCCCTTTCTTCCCAATTACACCGACTTTCAGTTCAAGTACAGGGTAAGGCTCGACGACAAGAATGAACTGACAGTTGTAGGACTGGGAGCCAAGGATGATTTCAGCCTGAACCTGAAGGCCAACGAAACTGAATATCAGCGTTACCTTCTCGACAATATACCTGTACAGGAACAATACAGCTACACGGTAGGGCTGGTTTACAAGCATTTCAGGAAAGGAGGATTCGACACCTGGGTGCTCAGCCGCAACTACCTCAACAATTCCCAGTACAAATATCTTGGCAACATTGAGACATCTGGAAATAAGCTGCTCGACTACCTGTCGGGCGAAGGCGAGATAAAGGGCAGGTTCGAAAGGACAATTATTGGCGACAATGGCTTCAGGTTTAATATTGGGAGCGGTATGGAGTACGCCCATTACCGGAATTCAACCTACAGAAAGGTTTTCACCGGCGAAGGAGAAACATCGATCGACTACGATACCAACCTGAAGCTCGGCAAGTTCAATGTATTCGGACAGGTCAGCAAGTCGTACCTTAACGAGAGGTTGAGAATGTCGCTTGGCGTACGCACCGATATCAACACCTGGTCCGAAACGATGGCCAATCCCCTGACTCAGCTCTCTCCCAGGTTCTCTGCCTCATACTCTCTTTCCGAAAAGCTGAATGTGAATTTCAATGTCGGACGCTATTACCAGCTGCCTCCATACACATCACTGGGATACTCGAACACTGAAGGAGTGTTCCTCAACAAGGCAAACGATCTCAAATACATACGCTCCGATCATTTTGTCGCGGGGCTCGAGTTAATTCCCGAAGAGAACATTCAGTTAACCCTTGAAGGATTTTACAAGGATTATTCGAAATATCCCTTTTCAGTGAGGGACCAGGTTCCTCTTTCGAGCAAAAGCGCCGGCTACGGTATATTCGGCGATGAAGAGCTTAATTCAACATCTGACGGAAGGGCTTACGGATTCGAGCTTCTCGGACGACTGAAGGAATTCAGGAAAACCAATATGGTATTCTCCTACACCTTCGTGAGAAGCGAGTTCAGGGATGCAGCCTCCGACTGGATTCCCTCATCGTGGGATAACCGTCACCTGTTCAACGTCACAGCTACAAAGCAGCTTAACCGGAACTGGGATCTGGGATTCAAATGGAGATATGTTGGCGGAGCGCCCTATACCCCGTTCGACCTGGAGAAATCATCGCTCAAGGCTGCATGGGACCTTCAGGGAGAGGGATACCCCGACTATTTAAGGTTCAATACCGAACGACTCAAGGCATTTCATCAGCTCGACATCAGGGTCGACAAGCAATACTTTTTCAAGGGGTGGTCGCTTATGCTTTATGCCGATGTTCAGAATTTATACAATCACCAGTCCGATCAGCCTGAAATACTGTTAAGGGAATCCGATGAGAACGGCGTTCCGGTCACCGATCCTGCAGATCCCTCAAGGTATTCGATGAAATTTATAGAAGGTTCTTCCGGAACTGTTCTGCCTTCGATCGGTATCATTGTGGAATTTTAATTTCTAAAGACATGTACAGATTTCTCATTTTCTCATTCTTACTACTGGCCGGAGCCTGTTCGACCGGCTCCCTCAGGACAGAAAGCCCCGTGCAGAAGGAGAAGGTCAGCTTTGCCACAAACCCGGCGGGCAGAGGTCCTGAGATCACGGTCGACCTTACTCCCGGTGAGTCATTCTATTATCCGCTTTTTGCTATATGGCTCGAAACGGCCGAAGGGGAATATATACAAACCCTCTATGTTGCAAAGGCCGTGGCTACCGGGATATTTGTATACGGAAGGCAGGAGCTTAACAGATGGGTCACCGCTCCCAGAAGGGCTCCCCAGACGCTTCCTTACTGGGCTCACAAAAGGGGTATCAGGGCAGCTGACGGGTTGTTCATGCCCGACGAAAAGACTACCGTTCCGGATGCCTATACAGGAGCAACGCCAAAAACAGGTTTCATAATGACTTCACGTGCCGACAATCCACTTCCCGGCAAGTTCAGGGTAATGCTTGAGATAAACCAGAACTGGGACTGGAACGAATACTGGACAAACAACAGGTTTCCCGATGATGAGAACTACAAGTGGTCGGCACAGCCTGCACTGGTTTATGAAGCGCTTATTGACATGAATTCGCCGCAGGAGTCATACACAATGAAACCGGAAGGGCACAGTCATTATTCCGGTAAAACCGGAGAAATGTTCACCGATCTGAGTTCCCTGACAACAGCGCTCAACATTGCTGAATCGATTGTCGTCAGTTTGAAATAAGCAGGATTCAGGATTTTCAGTTTATGTTGGCATTAAATGTATCGCCCTGGTCGAAGTCACCGGTTGTGTAGCCTCTGCGGAACCAGTCCTTACGCTGGGCGGCAGTGCCATGGGTGAATGCATCCGGGACAACCCTTCCCTGGTATTTTTTCATAAGCACGTCATCGCCTACCGAAGCGGCTGCATTCATAGCCTCTTCAATATCGCCTGCTTCAAGCGAGTTGAACATCTTCTGGTCATAATGAGCCCACATCCCGGCAAGGAAGTCGGCCTGAAGTTCAAGCCGTACCAGTAGTCTGTTTGCGTTCACCTCGCTCATCCCTGACCTCTGGTTGTTAACGTCGCCGAGTATTCCAAGCAGGTTCTGGACATGATGCCCGACCTCATGTGCAAGCACATAGGCAATGGCAAAATCGCCGTTTACTCCAAGATTGGCTTTCAGGTCGTCAAAAAATGCAAGGTCGACATATACCTTATGATCTCCCGGGCAATAAAAGGGTCCGCTTGCCGCTGTGGCAAAACCGCAGGCTGACTGCACCTGGTCCCTGAAAAGGACCAATACCGGAGGCTGGTATGTCATATTGGACTGCTGGAATACCTTTCCCCAGACATCTTCTGTCCCGGCAAGGACAATACTTACAAAGTTCACCATTTCCTCCTCTGCAGGAGTTGAAGTGAATTCACCTGATTCTGTTTGTACTGCAGGGGCGGTATTCAGTACTGAGGATGGATCTCCTCCCAGAAGAAGAACTATCAGGGCTATAACAACGGTCCCTATGCCTCCTCCTACCGCCATTTTACCCCCGGAGCTCATTCCTCTGCGGTCTTCCACATTACCGCTTGTGCGTCTTCCTTCTGTTCTCATGTTTATTTGTATATTCTTGCTAAAAATATAAAAAAATTATAAAATCCCTGTTATTTCGGATGCTAAAAAATCAGGATGTCTTTAGGGATTCAGGGACTGTCATTTCAGCGACACGCTTGCCATTACCGGCCAGTGGTCGGAAATATAAATCCCGTGATCCTTTTTCAGGAATGTCCTGTGATCCAGAACTTTCATCCCGTTGCGTACAAAAATATAGTCGATCCTGCCCGACGAGATGCTGTCTGAAAAACCATTGAAGGTATAAGCCGGTCCGGTCGGTCTTTTTTCCGTAACAGCATATGTATCTGAAAGAAGTGGAACACTTTCGAAAGGTCCTGTAAGTATTTCATATCCCTTGCCTGAAATTCGCATGTTCAGGTCGCCTGTAATCACGAAAGGGAAATCGGCTGTAATGCTGTCAACCTTGCTAAGAAGCAAGCCCGAACTCATGATCCTGGCGGAGTCGGAGTCGTGGGCAAAATGGGTGTTAAAGAAATAGAAGTGCTTTGAGGAGGTTTTTTCCGACAGCTCCACCCATGTTACGATCCGCGGCAGATTGGCTCCCCATGCCTGGGAGCCGGCCATCGAGGGAGAATCGGAAAGCCAGAAGGTCTTAGACCTAATGAGGTCGAACCGGTCTTTCCTGAAGAAAACAGGATTCATCTCCCCCTGTTTTGCGCCATCGCTCCTGCCAACTCCCACAGAGCTGTAGCCGGTGAGCACCGAATCAATATATTCATACTGGTGATTCAGCACCTCCTGCATTCCTATCAGGTCGGGTTCCTCATCATTCAGGAACCTGCAAAGGAACGAAGCCCTGTTGGGCCATGCATTGATACTGTCGCGAGGATTATCGTACCTGATGTTGAAAGTCATGACTTTCAGGGTATCCGCATCCTGTTTCCTTTTGCAGTCCGGAAGGAGAAGCATAAGAATCAGGGCGGCTGGGAAGTACAGTTTCTTCATAGCATAAATTAATGAGATGCCTTGGCACCAGTTACAAAAATAATAAAACGGATCATTGATAATGTGAATTCCCCTGTGAGAATGCAATATTGCAAATATACTATATTTGCATCAGGTTGGAGCCGGGGATGAAAATTCCCCGGCAGAGCCTGTTTTCCATGCATATCAGTAATCACAGTTAGAAGATTTTTCTTTTCAATGCCCGACATTATCAAGCTGTTGCCCGATTCGGTTGCAAATCAGATTGCCGCAGGAGAAGTGATCCAGAGACCCGCATCGGTGGTGAAGGAGTTGATGGAGAATTCGGTCGATTCAGGGGCCCGGAACATTGATGTTATAATCAAGGACTCAGGCAGAACTCTGATTCAGGTGATCGACAACGGTACCGGTATGTCGGAGACTGATGCACGCCTGGCTTTTGAAAGACATGCCACATCGAAAATAACCACCGCCCACGACCTTTTCGCAATAACAACAAAAGGCTTCAGGGGAGAAGCGCTGGCCTCGATTGCAGCAGTTGCAATGGTTGAACTTCGTACAAAAAGAGAAGAGGATGAATCAGGCACCCTGCTTGCAATAAACGGATCGAAAGTTGAGGCCCAGGAACCGTGCAGCTGCGCAACCGGATCGAACTTCTCGGTTAAGAACCTGTTTTTCAATATCCCTGCAAGGAGAAAATTCCTCAAATCGGATAACACCGAAATGAGGCATATCATCAACGAGTTCCAGAAAATTGTTATCGCCCATCCCGGCATCAGGTTCTCACTGATTCATAACGACAGTGAGATCTACAATCTCCCCTTGGGCAATTCCAGGCAAAGGATCATCGGTGTGTTCGGACGCCAGATTAACAACGACCTCATCACACTCGACACCACCACCACGCTTATAATCATCAGCGGTTTTATAGGGAAGCCCGAGAATGCACGAAGAACCTACGGCGAACAATTTTTTTTCGTCAATAACAGGTTCATGAAACATCCGTATTTCCATAAGGCGGTTATTGAAGCCTACCAGAACATCCTTCCTCCCGAAGCTATCCCTTCGTATTTCATTTTCATGGAGGTCGATCCTGCATCGATAGATATCAACATACATCCCACGAAAACCGAGATCAAATTCGAGGATGAAAGAGCAATCTGGCAGATTCTGATGGCTTCTGTAAAGGAAGCATTGGGAAGGTTCAATATCGTGCCGTCGCTCGATTTCAAGGGCGAAGGACTTGTCGATATTCCGGTGAGATCGACGTTCAGGGATATACCTGAACCTCCTCCCATCGAGATCGATCCGCGTTATGATCCCTTTGCCGGCGATGACCGGCCATCGGACCAGAACAGGCTGATAGAGAGATTTGAAAGGGAAAGCGCTGCAGGCTGGCAAAAGCTCTATGCCGGACATGAAAGGGAAGATCAGGAAAGCGAAAGGATGCTTACCGACAGGAAGTTGTTCCAGATAAAGAACAAATATATTATCTGCCCGGTAAAATCAGGTCTGATGATCATCGATCAGAAAAGGGCACACGAAAGGATCCTTTTCGAACAGTTCCTCGGGAATCTTGAAAGCAACAGAAGCCTGAGCCAGTCCCAGCTGTTTCCCGTTGTTATCACCCTCGATCCGGCAGATATTCTGATCCTGAGGGAAATTGAAGATGATCTGCGCCTGCTTGGGTTTGCATTTGAATACAGTGAGGGAAATACTGTTACGGTAACGGGTAAACCCTCGGGCGTTGGCGACGATCCCGGAATGATGGTCGAGATCCTTCTCGAGGAGTTCAAGAGTACCCAGTCTGATCCTTCGGAAGGTGCCAGGGAGAAGGTTGCAGCTGCCATGGCCGGGGCTTCAGCAATTCCGTACGGCAAGCCGCTTATGAAGAGTGAAATGGAGGATCTCTTCGATGCTCTTTTCATGTGCAAGGCTCCCAACTATTCGCCAAAGGGCAGACCAGTGAT
>JAVEXG010000168.1:0-6693 GCA_034004115.1 Bacteroidales bacterium
GAGGATATTCAAAAAAGTGTGTCAAAGTTAAGTAATATAAATTAACATAACTTTGACCATGGAACGGAAGAAACGATCAAGAAAACCCCGCATGGAGGATCTGATACCGGATCCTAAAAAGCGAACTGAAGTATTAAGCAGGCTTTATAAAGGCGACCCTATCCTGGGTGACGGAGGCATTTTTACTGATATGCTTCAGTCCTTTGTAAATGCAGCACTTGAAGGAGAGATGGACCATCATCTGAAGGAGCAATCAGAGTCGGGTGAGGATAACAGAAGGAATGGGCACACGCATAAAACTATCAGAAGCTCTGCTGGCCCATTCGAAGTTCATACGCCCCGGGATCGTACCGGAGAGCATGAACCGATATTAATAAAAAAGTGGGAACGAGAGCTGGGCACAGGATTAGATGATATTATCTTAAGCTTATATGCCCGAGGCCAGTCAGTAGAAGATGTTCGATTCCAGTTACGCAGGCTTTATGGTATAGACGTCAGCGCGGGAACCATAAGTGCGGTAACAGATAAAGTATGGGCAGAGATAACGGAATGGCAGCAGCGAACACTATATCCATGCTATGCGATAGTTTATCTGGACGCAATCCATTATAAAGTAAGGCAGGATGGACATATAGCATCAAAAGCTATTTACACTGTATATGGAGTCAGTGTATATGGTGATCGTGATATACTTGGACTTTATTTGAGCGATTCTGAAGGATCCAGGCAATGGGGATTGATATTGGAAGATATAAAACGAAGAGGCGTTGAAGAAGTTCTTTTTTTCTGTGTTGATGGTCTGAATGGATTTAAAGATGTTATTGCTGAAGTATATCCATTAGCAATAGTACAACGCTGTATTGTTCACATGATCCGCAGCTCTACAAAGTTTGTGAGCGACAAAGATATCAAGGCTGTATGTGCTGATCTGCGTAAAATATATTCATCAGCAAACAGGGACCAGGCCGAGATTGCTCTGGAAGCCTTCGGAGAACGCTGGGATGCAAAATATAAGGAGATAAAACCAAAATGGTTAGAAAACTGGGATGAGCTAATGGCTTTCATGGAATATGGAGCCAATATCAGGAGAATGATTTATACAACCAATCCCGTTGAAGCATTGCATCGGATAATGCGCAAAGTGACAAAATCAAAAGGCGGATGGGTAAATGACAAAGGTTTATTAAAACAGTTATATTTGACTTTGATGTTCAGCCAGAAGAGCTGGAAAAGGACTGCCTTTAATTGGCTGCCTATACACAGGGAGCTCATTGATAAATTTGGAAACAGATATGCACAGTATGTCATCCAGTAGCGATTTCAGCGATTTTCCTTACGGCCTACGGCCTTCAGGAAAATCGCTGAACAATAACAAGAATGAAAATGACACACTTTTCTGAAGACTCCCTAACTCCGTGTTACTCCGTTCTTTACTCTGTGTGACTCCGTGGTTAAACCCCTTGCGACTCCGTGGTTAAACTCCGTGGTTAAGAAAAAATTCACGAATTTTTATCGTAAAACGATATTCTGATTATTGTTAATCGACAAATATTTTACCCAAAACGATACGATTTTTCAATTCTGTGACACCAAAAATGATGGCAATTCGCCTTATTTTCAGATTCTTAGCCCCCCTTTAGGGGGGTTGGGGGGTGAAACACAAAAGGGGGAAAGGAAAGCTATCTGCCTAATTTGCCCGTTCTTAGCCCTCACATTTCTGTTTAAGGTGAGGGTTGGGTGGGCTTAAGAAAAATATATGCCTCTTTTTATGAGTTTTTTCTGTTTTTTAATCCCCTCTTTTTTAGGAATTTAATCCGCCATCTTTAAGTTTCACATAATAAAACTGCTTGATTCATACCTGTTTCCGGCTAATTTTGACTATCTTTACGAATAGCGGCTTCTTCGTGAAGCCACGACACTGCTTGTAAATCCTTTAAATATTTGAAGATGGAGAATGAGGAAAAAATCTTTTACACACCAAGACGATACAATACTATAGAACTTTGGAAAGATGTTACCGAACAGCAATGGAATGATCCGGCATGGCAGCTTAGAAATTCGATTCGCACTGTTGAAGCTCTTAAAAAGGTAATTAAGCTTACCGATTACCAGGCCGAGGAGATCACCAGAACTCTTTCCGAACTGAAGAGACAGGGCAAGGAACCAATGAGAATCACTCCCTATTATGCCTCACTGATGCAGGAAGACCCTTTCCACCCTGAAATGGCACAGGGCGAAAAGCCGTATAAAAGACTCGATCCTGTTTTCTGGCAAAGCGTTCCTACTCCGGCAAACCTGCTGTTTCCCGATACCGGCCTCGAAGCTGCCATGAGCGAGGGCTCCAGAAGCTTCGGTGCCGCATACCAGAGATATCCCAACAGGGTGGCCCTGTTCGTTGCAGAGAACACAAGCTGCGCTTCCTATTGCGTTCATTGCCAGAGAGGCAAATCGCTCGATTCATCTGTCGATGTCAACCTGAAAGAGGTTCAGAAAGGCTTGTTCTATATCGGTTACAACAGGAACATCAACGAAGTTCTTGTAACCGGCGGCGATGCCCTGATGATAAGCAGAAAAAGACTAAGCTATGTACTGGAAGAACTTAGCAAAATTGACCATCTCAGGGTAATCCGGATTGCCACCCGGGTCCCCGTGGTAATGCCGATGGGGATCACCGATGAACTGCTTGATCTCATAAACGAGTCCGCCAACAGGTTCACCAGAGGTCCTGAAAAATATGTCTATTTCATGACCCACATCAATCACTACCAGGAGATAACTACCGACCTGGCTGCTGCTGTCAAAAGGATCCGGAACCATGGCTTCACAATAAGGAACCAGACAGTCCTGCTGAACCATGTCAACGATTTTTACAAATCTCTTGCCGAGACATTCAGAAGGATGTTCTGGATTGGCGTTCACCCATATTACCTCCTTCAGTGCCATAAGGAAAAGGGAATAGTCCATTTCATCACCCCCATCCAGGTCGGGAAAATATACATGAAACATCTCCAGGGATGGATATCCGGCGTCACTGTACCAAGATACGCGGCAAACGTCGAAGGAGGAGGAGGGAAGGTTCTGTTGATGCCTTCCGGCCACGACACACTCAACCTCGATCACGAAATAGATGAAAAAATAGCTGAGAGCTTTGCAAATGTTTTTACCTGGGATGACAAAAAACTATTGAAATATGAGGCTCTTGGAAGAACCACCCGTGAAGAATTCGAGGAAGGTGTGAAAATTATGGATACTTTCATCGGAAGAAAAGGTGTTTTTCTTCCCAGGCTCATAATCATAGACGATGAAGGTAACCACATCGAGACAACCAACAGGACAAAACTCCCTGTTCTTGAAAAGATGAAGAAAGCAGATCTCCTGGGTTATGAACTCAATGATGGCGGAATGCCCCTGACCAATCCGACTGCGATCTCTGATGAACTTGAGAAGCTTTTCGGGGATTCCGCGTTTGTCCGGGGGAGTAAGGCCTGATTGAAATCCTCCATTAGTACCAATTTTATCCAAATCCTGATTATTGAAATTCTTTATTTCAGCGAATCCTGCTATTTTTCCCCGTGCCTTTTTTACCCCTGTCCGCCTTCAGTCCTTTTCACCCCCCAACCCCCCTAAAGGGGGGCTAAGAATCATACAATGAGTAATATAATATTTCAGAGCTTATCAATACGTTGATAGTTTTCGATTTTCGGGACGAATGGTTATCCAGCCTGGTAAGATCATTCAAAAATCTTAAATAATTGTATATCAACGATCTTAAGCCCCCCTTCTGCGCCTTCGCGTAGCCGCTACGGCGGAGCAAGGTAGGGGGGTTGGGGGGTAGAACGCAAAAGGGAGATTAAGTCATCCAACATGATTAAAGGATTTGTACAAAGAGTAGTTTAGGGGGGTTGGGGGGTAAACAAAAAGGGGAACCGGACAATGATTCTAACTTGCAAAAAGATGTGTATAAAGGGTAGGCAGTCTTATGCCTCACTTTTTGTAGTGCTCATCCTTCTTCCTGAGCGACAGGAATCCTTCAGGCATCGGTGATTTTACAAGTATCATCTTCCCGCTTTCGGGATGAGGAAAGGAGAGAGAAAAAGCATGCAGCCTGACCCTGCGGCGGAATTCATCCGACGCCCCGTATTTCCTGTCGCCAATAATCGGACATCCCATATCGGAGAGATGAACCCTGATCTGATTCTTCCTGCCGGTCTCGGTGCTTACATCCAGAAGCGTATGATCAACGATCCTCCTGATTACCTTGTAATGGGTGATTGAGAATTTTGCATTTTCAGGATTCCTTGTCGAATGTACTTTCTGCGAACGGTCCTCGACAAGCCAGCTTTTGATGGTGTCTTCGTCCTTCTCCGGCAGTCCCTCCACCAGGGCATAGTAGTGTTTTTCAGTCTGTTCCCAGGTATCCTTGATTATTTCCGTCGTTTCACTGTTCTTTGCGAACAGCAGGACCCCCGATACTTCCTTATCGAGCCTGTGCACCACATGAGCCCTGAATTTTCCCTTGCTCTGCCTCTCCAGAAACTCCGAAACTATATTCTGGATGCTCAGGCTGCCGTCGGTACTTGATGTCGGCCTTCCGGGAGGCTTGTCTACAACGATTACGTATCCGTCCTCATAAAGTACCGGAAAAGGAAGTCCTGCCCTGGCAGCATTACCGGCCTGCCGGTTCACCTCAACGATATCTCCCGGCTTCAGCGGTGTTGCAAAATATGTTACCGGCTTGTCATTTACACGGACGGTCTCTCCCTGAAGCAGCTTCTTTATCCTGGTTCTGGGCGAATCGGGATAGAGTTCCCTGAGATATTCCATCAGCGTGATCGCTTTTTCAACCTTTATTTTCAAATCTGTATATCTGTTTCCTTTTCAGAGGCAAAGTTAATGTTTTGATCTGATCCGCATTATATTCTTATCTTTATCACTGCAACTCACCAGCAGATGAAGATAAGGCATATTCCGGTCCTTGCGGCTTTCATCCTTTCAGCCCTTCAGATTTCAGCCCAGCAGACCGGCTGTCCTGACCGGCTGGCTGTAAATTATGATCCGGAAGCCGTTGTAAACGACGGCAGCTGCAGATACAATCCAGCCAATATTGCTCCCCTGGGCAGCCTTAACCTCGACGCGGAAATCGCTGAAACATCGGGACTGATATTCTGGGATAACAGGTTCTGGACTCACAACGACAATAGTGATATCAATCTCTACGCTCTTGACACACTCTACGGCAAGATTGAGGGACAGTATCCGCTGACAGGCATTTCAAATACTGACTGGGAAGAAATAACCCAGGATGAGAATTATATCTACATAGGAGATTTCGGCAACAACTCGGGCAACCGCACCGACCTGAAGGTCTACAGAATTGCCAGGCAAAGCATTACCGGCAACACGCTTCAGTTCGATTCGATATGCTTTTCATATCCCGAACAGGTTGATTTTGACTCAGATTCCTATGATTCGGATTTCGACTGTGAATCTTTCATCGTATCGGGCGACAGCCTCTTTCTTTTCACCAAGGGCTGGGAAAGCAACACGACCACGCTTTACTCCGTACCCAAAACCCCCGGAACCTGGAATGCAAAAAGGGGGGCATCACTCAATGTAAACGGCCTGATAACCGGCGCCGTTTATATCGGGGATAAAAGGGTAATTGTCCTCACCGGGTACAGCGAAAAACTGAAACCATTCCTTTACATGCTGTACGACTTTACAGGAACCGCCTTCTTCGGAGGCAACAAGCGAAAAATCGATCTGCTTCTCCCTTTCCACCAGGTGGAAGCTATAACCAACACAACCGGCACACGGTTTTTTATAACAAACGAGGCCTTTTCATATGAGCCGCTGATCAGGAACCGCCAGAAGATCCATCTTGTAGATCTCAGGAGCTTCCTGGGCGATTACCTTGGACTTTCCGTACCCATCCCTGATACCCTGAACAGTCATATAATCTCCCCTATTCCCGCAAATGAGTATATAATCATCCAAAGCCTCTCTGAACTGATTCCGGCAGACTATTTCCTTATAAACATGTCAGGTCAGATAGTGAAAACAGGAGAACTTGAATCCGACAGCTCGGTTGTTAATCTGTCAGATCTCAGTTCAGGTATTTATTTCCTGAGGATCGGGACCGAAAAACGGCACGCGTACAAGATAGTCAAAGAATAAAGGTACGAGGTACGAGGTGTGCGGTACGAGGTACGAGGTAGAAGACGCATGAATCAGGTAACAGAGCTAAGCACACATTGAATGTTTGTCTTTCGTCTTGCGTCTTGCATCTTGTGCCTTGCGCCATGTGTCATGTATCACCTTCCTGTTTATCCCTTCCTGACTTATGACGTCTCGTTAAATTAGTCCGGTTTTATTTCATAACACACTGAATATGAATAGTAAAAAAATCTTAAAATTGGGTTTTACCGCACTAACCCATATTTTTGTTCTGAGCGTTGTAAGAGGCCTGTCGACTTGAGAATAAGTTCAGAGGATTTTGGTGCCAATCTGGTATTTAGTGTGTCTTTAACAGGCTGATATATAATCTCCTAAGTTTCCCCTCCTTTGCAAGGCTAATCTCATATCACATTTATTACACGCAGGCTATATTTCTGAATGTTAATAACATATGTTGTTATGTTGATATAATCAATTGAATGCCAAGCATATAGCATTAGTTTTTCATGTATATTA
>JAVEXG010000169.1:0-6581 GCA_034004115.1 Bacteroidales bacterium
TTTCCCGTTCGACCTGAGAAGTCCTGCAATAATCTGAAGCAGTCCGAAGATGGAAATACCGCCGGTGACTACGTAAAGCTCCTTTTCGAGCTTCACCCTCGAGAGGATGAATGTAAGCACAAGGCCCACAGCCAGCCAGATGATCCCGGGACGATAGAAATTGACCTCCCTGCCTGAAGTCTCCTGAATACTGGCAGCATGTTTCTCATCTGCGGGCTCACCGCGGGCAATCCTTTCTCCTTTTTCAAACTCTTCCAGCTCTGCAGGAGTATACTCCTTTGTCCGGATAATGGTCCAAAGAACTGCAAGCAGCAGGACCACGGCACCGATATAAAATGAAAGCTTCACATTAAATGGCAGCAGCTGGCCCTCGCCGGGCACTTCAGGCACATTGAACCAGTTGGCAAGAATCCATGGCAGGAAACTGCCTATAACTGCGCCCACACCGATGAAGAAACTCTGCATGGCAAACCCGGAGGTTCGCTGTTCAGATGAGAGCATGTCGCCCACAAAAGCCCGGAATGGTTCCATCGATATGTTTATAGAGGCATCCATTATCCAGAGCATCACCGTGGCAAAGATCCAGGTCGGCGAGTTGGTTATTATCGCCAGGGCGAGTGATGCCATGATTGCACCTATGAGGAAGTAAGGACGGCGGCGACCGAGACGGTTCCAGGTACGGTCGCTCATATGACCGACTATGGGCTGAACGAGAAGACCTGTAACCGGTGCCGCGATCCACAATATGGGTATATTGTCGATTTCTGCACCGAGAGTCTGAAAGATACGGCTCACATTGCCGTTCTGAAGGGCAAATCCGAACTGGATGCCCAGAAAGCCAAAACTCATGTTCCATATCTGCCATCGGGAGAGCCTCGGCTTGCGTCTGTAGATCACATTCATGGTATGGTTGATGTTAGTTTTCAGATCCTACTCAAAATTAGTTGAAAATACGGTTCCGCAAAACCTGAGGGAGGCTTCTAAATGCCCATTTTTCAGGCGTTTGAGCTGGTCTGTTTATTTCAAACGTTTTCGGCCTGATGAATAATTTTTAGCCTTAGTTATTATTTAGACAGATTATAAATAATTAATTTAGCCTTCGCCTCTTGCCTTCTGCCTTCAGCCTTCTTATATTTGATACTGTAATGCCCCAAAAAATGAACAGCCATGGCAGAATTCACCTATCAAAAGCCTTTCCAGCATGGGAAAGATATAACAAACTACCGCCTGATCACCGCTGATCATGTCACTACAACTGAATGCTGCGGGAGAACGATCCTGCAGGTTGAGTCAGAGGCGTTGAGGATGCTTGCACGGCAGGCTTTCATCGACGTCAACTTTTATCTGCGAACCTCGCATCTTGAGAAGCTGGCAAGGATACTGAGCGACCCGGAGGCCACCGACAACGACCGCTTTGTTGCATGGGTGATGATTCGCAACTCGGTTATCTCGGCGGAGGGGAAGCTGCCCTGGTGCCAGGACACCGGAACGGCCATCGTGATGGCGTGGAAGGGAGAAAATGTATACACCGGAACTGATGACGGTCTACATCTCAGTCAGGGTATATGGGAGTCCTATAATGAAAAGAACCTCCGCTATTCGCAGATAGTTCCTTCGTCGATGTTTGAGGAGAAGAACACAGGCAGTAATCTGCCCGCGCAGATGGATATTAATGCATGTGAGGGAGGTGAATATGATTTTCTGTTCGTTGCCAAGGGCGGAGGCTCAGCAAACAAGAGTTTCCTGTATCAGCAGTCGAAGTCGCTTCTCAACGAAGTGTCGCTGAAAAAATTTGTACGGGAGAAGATCGAGGAGCTTGGCACCTCAGCCTGTCCGCCGTATCACCTGGCGCTTGTAATAGGCGGCACTTCGGCGGAGATGACTCTCAAGACTGTGAAGCTTGCCTCTACGGGGTATCTTGATGATCTTCCATTCACCGGCAATGATGCAGGCAGGGCTTTCCGCGACCGGGATTGGGAGGAGAAGATTGAGAAGATATGCCGGGAGTATGGAGTTGGAGCTCAGTTCGGAGGTAAATACTTTGTACATGATGTCAGGGTTATAAGGTTGCCGCGTCATGCTGCTTCCTGCCCGGTTGGAATGGGTGTCAGCTGCAGCGCCGACCGCAACATTAGGGGGAAGATCACCTCTGAAGGAGTCTTCATCGAACAGCTAGAGACCGATCCCGGCAGGTTCATGCCCGAAAAGGCTCCGGAACTCGAAAAACCAGTTGAGATCGATCTCGACAGGCCGATGAAGGAGTTAATTGGTGAGCTGACCAGATACCCTGTTAAGACAAGGCTAAATTTGAAGGGGACACTCATAGTTGCCCGTGATATAGCACATGCAAGGATCAAAAAGATGCTGGATGAAGGTAAACCCATGCCTGAATATTTCATTAACCACCCGATCTATTATGCTGGTCCGGCCAAGACGCCCGAAGGCATGCCCTCAGGAAGCTTCGGCCCGACAACTGCGGGAAGGATGGATAACTATGTCCCGCTTTTCCAGAGTCTGGGCGGATCGCTTATAATGGTTGCAAAGGGGAACCGCAGCAGGGAGGTAATCGATTCGTGCAGGAAGCATGGCGGATTCTATCTCGGATCGATAGGAGGCCCGGCAGCAATTCTTGCCGCTGAAAACATAAAATCGGTGGAGCTTGTTGATTTCGAAGATCTTGGCATGGAAGCAGTGAGGAAAATCAGGGTGGAGAACATGGCCACGTTCATTCTGACGGACGATAAGGGGAACGATTTCTTTGATGAATACAATAAGTGATCACTTAACCACTTCAATATCAAATATTTCGTGCCGGTCCATGCTGAGCCAGTATTTGATCGAGTTTTTGCGGACCAGTTCCCAGTAGGTGTTGCTGTCGAGACCGTAAACGAAGTTGAACTCCTTTAGTTCGGATATTATTTTCTCAGATTGCTCTGGTTTAAGGGTGAGCCTTACCGTACGGTTTAGGTAGGTGAATTCGGCTGACGGTAAGGCGGGCTGATCGTTCACAACGGTCAGCAGTCCGTGTCCGGGTGTGGCGCCCGTGCTCACCTGGATCCCGTCGTTGAAGCAGCTTATTGGCGGGGTGGAGCCTGCAAGTGATCTGACAGTGAATTCATCGACGCCGGTGGCAAAGTACTCCCTTGCCCTGATACCCATTTTGACTCCGATAACGGTGAATACACCGAGATGCCGGTGAAGTTCGTTTGAAATCACGCATGAGCTGAACTCATCAATTCCGTATTTTTCGATGATGGCGGTGACCGATCCGCTGAGGTCGTCGAAGTAAAAGCCGGGATCAGCAGGAAATTCCTTAATTACCTGGTTTCTGGGTACTGTTTCGCCGTTCAGGATCCTGAGGGTGTTCTCCCTTAAGCCGGCCTGGTCGGAAGGAGTGCAGTCGGAAACGTTGCCGAGAGTCCTGCAAAGGAACAATTCGGGGTAATGCAAAAATAGGGCAGTCATTTCATCGGTGGCTTCAACTGCAAACCTGTGGCTGCCAGCTGACCCGGTAAACGAGCTTATGGCCCTGGCATACCGGGTGTTGATGCCCTTCACAGATTCAAGAAGTTTATTGTCCCAGAATAAAGCGTCGTCAAGGGTATATTTTCTTACTATCTTCACGGGTATCTCCTGTTTAAGCATTGATCTGGAAGATTTTACATCAATGTTGTAATTGAATCCGGCTTTGTCTTCAGCACTATCGGCGCTCCAGATGAAATCCTTTACCTGTATGCTGAATTCAGGGATGCTTCTGAGAGAATTATATGCAGTCGACATGCTTCCAAGGCAGATAAAGCTAATCCTTGTCTTTTCAGCCGTTATCATTTCCTTTATTACATCAGCGAAGCCAGGGGCGGAAGAGGCATCAATTCCTTTTTCGCTTCCCCAGACGGCAGCCAGGGCAGTCTGGAATTCGGGTGATCTGAAGCTTCCCAGGCGGTTGATCCCTACGGGAATACCCTCGTGATGGAATGAGTTGAGCAGGCTTTTAACCTTCACATAAGCCTTATCGGCAGGCAGCGCTCCCGGTGATACTGTAACCGCCAGGAGCCTTACATCCGGTGAAGCCAGCAGCATGGCAAGGGTTCTCATGTCATCTATCCCGCCGTCGGTGTCGGCAATTACGTAGTGAGAGGGTTTCCAGGGATGCGAACTGCCGGAGAGCGTCAGCAGGATACATGCGGATAATAATATAAGAAGTCGTTTCATTTCCGGGGATTTTTTCTGCAAATGTAATGAATGGATTTTCTAGTACAAACGTTCTATAATTTTGCTCACCCTCTTTCCCGTTTTCCGGGGGGAGAAAGGCTCGCCAGCCCCTGCCCCCTGGGGGAAGGTTGGGAAGGGGGTAAAAACAAACAGGGGGCGACAGGAATACCGGCAGGAGGCCATTTCTTAAAATCATTAAGCACTCTGTTCGGGGATATTGATAAATTTTTTATCTTGGAAACCTCATTTTATGTAATATGAAGAAATTCCTGTTATGGTTCACGCCCGGCCTGCTGGTGGGTATTATTGTTATACTTGGTGCGGGCAAGGCGCTTGACAGCACATCAACCAGTGAATACTGCCAGTCGTGTCATATTCACCCGGCGGCTGACATGAGCTGGAAGAGTTCGGTTCATTATGAGACGAACAGCGGATACAGGGTTGCATGTGTCGAATGCCATCTGCCTCCCAAGGGGCAGGGCTATCTCTGGGCCAAGGGAACTACAGGGCTTCGCGACCTCTGGAGTTTCTATACAAAGGATTCGGCATCCTTCGACTGGAATGAGAGGGGAAGGCTTGAGGTTGCACGTGGACATGTCTTTAACAGCAGTTGTCTCAAGTGCCACGAGAATCTGTTTCCCCCGGAGCTTACAAAGGAAGGGGAGGATGCACACCTTTATTATACCCAGCAGGAGGAGAGTCCCGATCTTCACTGCATCAACTGCCATCTCAATGCAGGACATTACATAGAGGGTTATACCCATGGAAGCAACACCACCTTCGGAAGCGTCTCATCGGCCCCGAAGGAGATTTTCACTGAACCGGCAGTTGTAACCGGATTAACCAGTTTTACCGAAAGGATTCCGGGATCACCCATTTCCTTCAACATGGTTGCGATCCCCGGAGGTACATTCAGGTTGGGCAGCCCGGAAGATGAAGCTTACAGGAGGCCCGACGAAGGACCTGTAAGGGAGGTGGAACTAAGTCCCTTCTTTATGGCTGAGATTGAGGTTACCTGGGATGAGTATCTGGCCTTTTATGCACAGACTTCAGCAGAAGGCCGTTCGACAGATACTGAAGGACTGAGGAGCGGCATGTCATCGGATGCAGATGTAGATGCTATATCAGGTGCTACTCCGCCATACGGCCAGCCCGATCAGGGATGGGGTATGGGCCAGAGGCCGGCAATATCGTTCACCTATCATGCTGCCGAGACATACTGCAGATGGCTGTCGCAGGTAACTGGCAAGACTTACCGTCTGCCTACCGAGGCCGAGTGGGAATATGCCTGCCGTGCCGGTAACCAGGGACCATATTTCTTTGAAGGCGATCCGAAGAAGTTTGAAAAGACAGGTCTTAGGGCCAAACTATCCAAAAACGATACCACAGTCATTAATACCTATGTAATATACAAAGAGAATAGTCCTTCAAAGACTCAGACACCCGATTTAGTGAAGGCCAATCCTTACGGACTGAAGAATATGCTTGGAAACGTAGCAGAGTTCTGTTCAGACTGGTATCAGCCTGATGCCTACAGTCAGTATCCGGCCGGTGTTCTCAGAGATCCCGGAGGACCTGAAACCGGGGAGGAACATGTAGTAAGGGGAGGCTCGTTCCTTAACGCGGCAGGGCTGCTCAGAAATGCTGCCCGTGACTATACCAGGACGGAGGCATGGCTCAGGACCGACCCTCAGATTCCCAAAAGTATCTGGTGGTATTCCGACTGTTTCAATGTAGGATTCAGGGTAGTCTGCGAATTTGATGAAAGGACCGGAAATCTTTCTGCTTCAAAATGAGGATTTAACGCCTTTTAACATTTCAGGGGAAATAAAATTGTCAGAACAAACTTGCATTTGAAATACAAGTTATTTAAATTGCAATGTTTTTAACATTTTTTAAGAGCACTGACCCGGCCGACCGAAAACCATAATTTTGTCTGAGATCATAAATAAAAATCAAAGGAAAAAAAAGCAGAGTAATGAGTGTAATATTTACACTTAATATTTATAATATATTGTATATTAACAATTTAATGATAAAATTAGGAAATAAAGGCAAGCAGCAGAGCAAAATTAAATCTGAAATCAAACCGGATATTAACCGGATCCTATTTATGGAACTATGAGAGAAGCAACCATTAACCGTCAGAAAGCATCTATATAAAAGTAACCAGCAACCCGCCTCCGCTACCACCTTCACTACGTTTCGGTGGTCGAAGAAAGCTACGGCGGGCAAAGCCAGAAACCAATTGAGCAATCCTAATATCTATCTTTTATTAACTAACTAACTAACAGTGTAACAGTATGAAAAAAACTCCCAACTGCTTTTGGTCCCAAAGGCCAGATGTAAGTTTTCGCAGGTTGCTACTG
>JAVEXG010000027.1:0-31636 GCA_034004115.1 Bacteroidales bacterium
AAACGTCACTATTCCGCCTCCCGGACCCTGTTCGTAGTGAACGCCAACACACTGTCCAAGTTCAAAATTTGTTCCTCCGAAGTAGTTTCTGACAGTTTCTTCATGCAGATCCAGCTTCTCTGCAATCTTTCTCATACTACCGGAGGGCAATTGGTCTTTGATCTTCCGGAGTTCATTGAATGTGATTGTCTTTGCCATGATAGCGGAATTTAGTTAATATAAATTGAGGTACAATAACCTTACCAAAGTTAGTTAAAAACCGGCATAAAAAAATCAAATATCTCAAGTTTCACATGACAGGATATTCGTCACAGCTTCCTGAGATATCCGAGAAACAAATCCAGTGCTTTTCTTTTGCGCTGGTCGAAATTGTAATCAATATTATTTTTCAGATAATCCTTCAATGCCTTGCCCGTTATTGTTCCGGTATTTTCAAATTTTTCAGCCACCTTGTCGAGGTTATTGACTCCCAGTGCCAGTGCATTGTTGAAATCGGAGATAAAATCTGCAGGGAGCTCCCTGTTGGCAACCCAGCAGGCAAATACAAAGGGAAGGCCTGTGAAATTCTTCCATTCCTCAGCCAGATCAATACTGTAACTATATCTGTTCTCCAGTTCAAAGCATTGATCGCCTATCAGTACTACGGCATCATTGATCCCAACTGAACTGAAGTCAAATCCTTCGGAGGTGTTTATCCATTCAGGTTCCCTCTGCCAGAAATTCTGTGCGATAACCTTTATCAGCTTCACCGACGTACCCGATCTGTAATCGAGGAATACCCGTTGCGCGGTTTCAGGCCTGGAATCGCTCATGATTTGCACCGTTCTAACCTTACCCTCGGCGCCTATGCAGTAATCTCCGGTGATATGATAACCTTCAATCATCGTTATTGCAGCCACCGGAACAAGCCCGAGATCAGACCTTCCCGAAATTAGCTTGGCTGCGCATTCCGACGGATGGTCAGTTTCGATGAAAGCCCTGCTGTCAAATCCGCTTTCTGTGAGACCGTAAATAAACGGATAGGTGTTGGCATACCTGACGGCTGATATTCTGATTTTCTGCATTACATGTAATTTGGAGCATCTAAAATAGTACTTTTGTATACATAATGGAACTAAGGAACAGCCAAAAAGGTAAACAATGGAATTGAATAATCTTACGGCCATTTCACCGATTGACGGACGATACAGGCACAAGACCGGCGAACTGGACGGGTATTTCTCGGAATATGCCCTGATTAAGTACCGTCTGATGGTGGAAATTGAATATTTCATTGCTCTCTGCGAAATACCCCTTCCGCAGCTTTCTGATTTCGGAAAGGAAAACTTCACTTCACTAAGGGCTATTTATGAGGATTTTGACATTAAGGAAGCTGAAAGGGTGAAGGAACTGGAAAGAACCACAAACCACGATGTAAAAGCCGCGGAGTATTATCTTAAGGAGCGGTTTTTTAAGTCGGGCTGGGGTCGATGGTCGGAATTCATTCACTTTGGTCTTACATCGCAGGATATTAATAACACAGCTATTCCGCTTTCGCTGAAAGACGGCCTTGCCGAAGTATATTTTCCGCTCCTTTTTGAATTGAGGGAAATGCTTGCCGGTCTTGCCGAGGAATGGAAAGATATCCCAATGCTCGCCAGGACTCATGGTCAGCCGGCATCACCGACGAGGCTTGGAAAAGAGATCAGGGTGTTTATAGCAAGGATTGATGAGCAATCAAAGTATTTCGGGCAGATTCCTTATTCAGCCAAGTTTGGAGGAGCCACAGGTAACATGAATGCTCATAAGGCTGCATATCCGGAAATCGACTGGACAGGATTTGCAAACGGTTTCGTGAGTGAGGTTCTTGGGCTTCAGAGATCCTACCCGACAACCCAGATCGAGCACTATGACAATCTTGCCGCATTGTTTGACAACCTTCGCCGGATAAACGTCATACTGACAGACCTGGCCCGGGATATGTGGTACTACATATCTTTCGAGTACTTCAGGCAAAAGATTCGCAAGGGAGAGATAGGATCATCGGCCATGCCCCACAAGGTTAATCCAATCGATTTTGAAAACAGCGAAGGAAACCTGGGTTATGCAAATGCTGTTTTCGGTTATATGGCTGAAAAACTTCCTGTGTCGAGGCTTCAGCGCGATCTAACTGATTCCACTGTGCTCAGGAACATAGGTGTTCCGATCGGACATACTGTGATCGCCATGAATTCACTGCTGAAAGGACTGAACCGTGTTGTGGTTAACAGGGAGAAGATCGACAGCGACCTCGAAAATAACTGGGCTGTAGTGGGGGAGGCCATCCAGACAATCCTGAGAAGAGAGGGCTTCCATAAACCATATGAAGCATTGCTTGATCTTACCCGTACGAACCAGAAGATAACCAGGGAGTCAATAATTGATTTTATTGATAGTCTTGATGTAAGCGATTCCCTGAAATCGGAACTTAAAGGGATCACACCCTCTAACTACACCGGTTTCTGAAATGAGTAAAGCCAGGCTTCTTCTCAAGTATATCGAACCATACAAATGGTCAGCAGTCAGGAATATAATCTACAATATCCTGAGTGCATTTTTTGCACTGATCTCCTACACTCTTGTGATTCCGTTCCTGCAGATACTTTTCGACCGTGTCGGCACTGCTCCCGATCCCGGAGAGTTTCAGATGAACCTCGATTACATTGGCAAGGCCGCCAGGTATTACCTGTACGACTTTATCGACACTTATGGCGAATTCCGTGCACTTATGCTGGTTTGCCTGATTGTTGTCGGTGCAAGTCTTTTGAAGAACGGATTCATTTTTCTGGCAAACAACAGTATGGCCTTTATAAGGGCCTCGGTTGTAAGGGATCTGAGAAAGCTTATGTATGACAAGGTGCTGCGCCTTCAGCTGTCTTTCTTTTCAGATGCCAGAAAAGGAGATGTGATGACGAGGATTTCGAATGATGTCCAGGAAATAGAGATATCGGTGGTATCATCCCTGACAATGATGTTCAGGGATCCTCTGTATATTCTGATGTTTGTAATCTATCTTTTTATCGCCAGCTATCAGCTCACCCTGTTTGCCCTTGTTCTGCTTCCCCTCAGCGGCTGGCTGATAGGAAAGGCGAGCCGTACACTGAGATCATCATCCTTCGTCGGCCAGCAGTATCTCGGGAACCTTTTGTCGGTTGTCGAAGAAACGCTTACCGGGTTACGGATAGTAAAGGGATTCAATGCCGAGGAAAAGATGACCCGGCAGTTTGCACTGACAAATGAGCGCTATTCGAAAGTTTTCAAGAGGGTTACCCGCAAAGCCTATCTTGCTTCTCCCATCAGTGAATTCCTGTCGACGATAGTCCTGATGGTGCTTATGTACTTCGGAAGTACTCTTGCCCTCAAAGGTTCCGGTAATATGGGACAGGAGCAGCTTATAGCCTTTCTGGTGGTCTTCTCCCAGATCCTCCAGCCGGCAAAAAATATCACAACAGCATGGTTCAGTATACAGAAAGGAATGGCATCTGTCGACAGGATTGACCAGATACTTGAAGCTGAGGAGACTATCACAGAGAAGCCTGACGCATTGCCTGTGAGTGACTTCAGCGATTCGATTGAATTCAGGAATGTGTGGTATGGTTATAACGATGAGCCGATTCTGAAAGAGATCAATCTGAAAATAAAAAAAGGTCAGACAATTGCCGTTGTAGGCAAATCAGGGGCCGGCAAATCAACACTGGCCGACCTCCTTCCGAGGTTCATGGATGTAGATACAGGTCAGATACTTATCGACGGGACCGATGTTCGCGACCTTAAGCTGAAGGACCTGAGAAGACTTATGGGTATTGTGAGCCAGCAGTCGATTCTTTTCAACACTACTTTCAGGGAAAATATTGCTTTCGGAGTTGCTGAACCCGATATGGAAAAGGTGATTGAAGCAGCAAGAATAGCCAATGCACACGATTTTATAATGGAGACGGAAAATGGATATGAAACCGGCGTGGGAGAAGGCGGAACCAAGCTGAGCGGCGGACAGAGGCAGCGGATAAGCATTGCAAGGGCTATTATGGCCAATCCGCCCATTCTTATTCTCGACGAAGCAACATCAGCCCTCGATACCGAATCCGAACGTCTCGTTCAGGAAGCAATCTTGAACCTGATGAAGAACAGGACCTCGGTTGTGATAGCTCATCGTCTTTCAACAATTCAGCATTCCGACATGATTGTGGTAATTGACAATGGCCGTATCATTGAAACAGGAACCCATGCTGAACTGATGGCAAAGGATGACGGATATTACCGGAAGCTTCACGGTTATCAGGCTATATGACATCAACCTGATATTCTGCTTGAAACACTGCCAGACCCTGACAGATTGATGGACCCGCTGCAGGACTTCCGTCAGGTTTCAGTATATTAGAGGTCAAAACGGCGATGTAATCAATTAAGGTAGAAATATTCTGACGAACAAAAACAAAATATAAAAACATGCTACGAAGAGTTTTACTTATAAGTCTTTCTGTTATTTTTATAACAGTGTCGGGATTTTCCCAGAAGGCAAAAACCAGGCAAACTTTTACTCTGGGTACAACTGAGTTTTTGCTTGACGGCAACCCTTTCCAGATTATTAGCGGCGAGTTGCATCCTTCGAGGATTCCTGCCGACTACTGGCGTCACAGGATCCAGATGGCAAAAGCGATGGGGTGCAACACGATCAGTGTATACATCATGTGGAATTACCACGAACAGGAGGAGGGTGTCTTTGATTTTGAGACAGGCAACAGGAATCTGGCCCAGTTCTTCAACATTGTGCAGGAAGAGGGTTTATGGCTTATTGTCAGGCCGGGACCTTATGTATGTGCTGAATGGGAGCTTGGAGGAATTCCTCCTTATCTCCTCAGGATTCCTGACATAAAGCTCAGGTGCATGGATCCCAGGTACATGGCTGCAGCGGAACGCTACATAGCGAAGCTTGCCGAAGTGGTTAAACCTTTCCAGGTTACCAACGGAGGCCCCCTTCTTATGCTGCAGATAGAAAATGAGTATGGGAGCTATGGAAATGACAGGAATTACCTTGCCCGTCTGAAGGAGGTATGGACTGAGAATGGGATTAACGTACCGCTTTTCACAGGCGACGGACCAACCACCTACATGCTTGAGGCAGGCACTCTGCCCGGCTGTGCCGTGGGTCTCGATTCGGGAAGCAGGCCGGAACATTTCGAGCTTGCGGCCAAAATGAATCCGGGAGTTCCTGTTTTCAGCAGTGAGACTTATCCGGGCTGGCTTACACACTGGGGAGAAGAATGGGCAAGGCCCGACACCACAGGCCTGCTGAAGGAGGTCAAATTCCTGATGGACAACAAGAAGTCTTTTAACTTTTATGTAATTCACGGAGGAACCAATTTTGGCTACACGGCAGGGGCCAATTCAGGCGGCAAGGGATACGAGCCGGATGTAACCAGTTATGATTATGATGCTCCAATTGATGAGCAGGGCAGGCCCAGGGCCAAGTATTTTGCGTTGAGGAACCTGATAGGATCATACCTGCCAAAGGGGAAGAAGCTTCCTCCTGTTCCCGAACCAATACCTTCATATGAAATCCCATCCATCGGTCTTACTGTGTTCTCCTCAGTATGGGACAATCTTCCTCAGGCTGTCAGTTCTGTCCAGCCTAAACCGTTTGAAGCTTACGGTCAGGATTACGGATTCATTCTCTATTCAACCGAGCTGATTGGTCATAAGAGTGGCAAACTCACAGTTACCGATCTTCATGATTATGCAACAGTGTTCCTGAACGGCGAATTCATCGGCACCCTCGACAGGAGAGAGGGAATTAACACAATTGACATCCCCGAGAGCAAGGCTGATCGCCCGCTTCTTGAAATTCTGGTGGAGGGGATGGGACGTATCAACTTTGCACAGCATCTTATCGACCGCAAGGGTATAACCGACAGGGTGACACTTAACGGCATGACGTTGATGAACTGGAAAGTGTACAATCTTCCGATGGATAACAAGTTCATTTACGACCTTAGGTCATCGAACAGGACCCCCGGAAAGAGGGGCATCTTCTTCAAGGGAAACTTTTTCCTGTCGGCTCCCGGTGATACGTTTCTTGATCTGTCGAACTTTCAGAAAGGGATTATCTGGATCAATGGCCATAACCTGGGCCGATACTGGAATATCGGACCACAGAAGAGATTTTATTGTCCGGCTTCATTTCTGAGAAAAGGCAACAATGAAATGATTGTGCTGGATCTTCTGCAGACAGAGCCTCAGATTGTTGTCGGGTTCAAGACAGCGGAGTAGACAAATCAGATTAAAATAAAAGGAGCGCCTTTCGACGCTCCTTTTTATTTCATGCGGCATACCGTTGATGGATGGGTCAAACCAGGATCTTTGTGGTAAGGTTGGTGATGCTTTTCTGGATGTCAAGGAACATATCGCCATCCCTGCTGTCATCCTGCTCTACGATCATGTACTTCATTCCTGCAACGTCTTTTGCTGCAATGATCTCCTTGAAATTTACAACACCTTCACCGACAGGTGCGATGTTGCCTTTGGTAACATCAAAGTAAGGAGGAAGCTGCTGATAACCATCTTTCAGGTGGTAAATCGGGAATCTTCCGGGATACTTGTTGAAGATATCCACCGGATTATGTCCGGCCTGTGTTACCCAGAACATATCCATTTCCATAATAACGAGATCCTTATCCAGTTCAGCGAGCATCACATCGAAATAGGGGACTTTCCCTTCCACGGTTGCAAATTCAAAATTGTGGTTATGATAACCGAACTGCAGTCCGAATTCCCTCATGACCTTTCCGATTTCATTCCAGTTTGCAGCCATTCTCTGGTAAGTGGCGATAGAGTTGCGCATCTCCTCCACGATCCATGGCTGGATGCAGTATTTGGCTCCGATAAGGGCATGGTCCTCAGCCATTTTTCTGGCACTATCGAGAGTCACGCCTGCTCCCTCAACCTGGGTGTGGCTGCTTAAAATCTCCATTCCAAGATCATTCACCAGTTTTTTGAAGTCGGCCGGTGAATAGCCATAGAATTTGCCATCGACATAATCAGCGAGCTCTACATACCTGTAACCAAGGTCGGAAACCTTCTTCAGTGAACCTGGAGCATCTGCTGTCATCGCATCCCTGATTGTGTAAAGCTGCAAGCCGAGATTAAATGATTTCGGATCGACTATTACAGGTTCAGGAGCCTTTGCCGCCTTGTTGGAGGCATTCCGGCAGGAAGACTGTGTTAAAACGAAAGCTCCGAGAGCGCCAGCAGCTGACACCCGCAGAAATTCTCTCCTGGATTGTGATTTTTTCATAATAATGATTCTAAATGATTATAAGTTAAATGTTTGTTTTAACGAGATATAATTCCCAAAAATAATACAATTCTTAAATGAATTTAATTGAATTAGTATTTTTCTGCTTTGTTCTTGTCTGGAGAATGCCCGAACCATACCTTGAAAAGCATGCTGACCATTATTCAACAAAAAAATATTAACTTGCTATGGGATTTCGAAGTAAAACCGCTAATCCTGCTGAATCCTTTAACTTAAAATACAGGTTTAATTAAAATTATAGCAGAACATGTTCAGAATTATCTTTATCATGACAATCATTCTTTTTTCATCATGCGGTTCGCGGCCGGTACCTGAAAAAAAGACTGATACAGAGTTAAAATGGTCGGTCAGGATGGCCAATACGGTCATCAGCAGGTCCGACAGCCTTGCCTTTTATGTCGACCGGCGCCCGAAATGGGCGTACGATGTTGCTTTCCTGGGAATGGCAATGGACCGTCTTGGAGCCGTTGATCCCAAATACTCGGAGTATATGGATGACTGGGTGGACTACTTCGTGCAGCCTGATGGCAGTGTTCTTGATTACAGAAAAGAGGAATATAACCTTGACAGGATTTTCCCTGGCAGGAACGTGCTGACTGTTTACAGGAGGAAAGGGGATGCAAAATACAAGGCTGCCCTGGACGGATTAATCGACCAGCTTCGCGATCATCCAAAAACCCAATCGGGAGGTTACTGGCATAAAAAGATCTATCCGTGGCAGATGTGGCTTGAT
This sequence comes from Bacteroidales bacterium, assembly GCA_034004115.1. Classification (GTDB taxonomy): domain Bacteria; phylum Bacteroidota; class Bacteroidia; order Bacteroidales; family VadinHA17; genus LD21. The sequence goes on from JAVEXG010000027.1 coordinate 8,064, forward strand.
GGTATTTTCATGGGATCGACATACATGGTTCAGTATGCTTCTGAATTCGATGCCCCGGAATGGTTTGACGTTGCCGTGAACCAGGCAGTGATGGCTTATGAAAAGACACTTGATAAGGAGTCGGGATTGCTGATGCATGCCTGGGATGAAAGCAGGCAACAGAAGTGGTGCGATCCTGAAACAGGCCGTTCCCATTATCCATGGAGCCGTGCAACTGGCTGGTATCTGATGGCCCTTACTGATATACTGGAATATCTGCCTGAAGATCATCCCGGAAGGGGCGGTTTACTCAGGATATTACAATCCACATCTGAAGCTCTCCTGAAAGTACAGGATCCAAATACCGGGCTATGGTTCCAGGTGCTGAATCAGGGCGGGAGAGAAGGTAATTATGTTGAAGGATCAGGTTCGGCAATGTTTGCTTATGTTTTTGCCCGCGCAGCACACAAGGGGTATCTCGATAAGGCTTACCTTGAAATTGCTGAAAAGGCATTTGACAACATAGTAAAGGAACTCATTACAATAGATGAAAAAGGCAACCTGACAATGCATAATATTGTCGGAGGATGCGGGCTGGGAGGAAATCCCTACCGCGATGGCTCGTATGAGTATTATGTCAACGAAAAACGTGTTGACAATGATACAAAAGGCGTGGCTCCCTTTATTCTGGCAGCGCTGGAACTGGATAGATAAACGACTAAAGGAATAATCTAGTTATATGTCGTTCGTACATGTTCTCAAAGACACATTGAGAAACAATCTCCTTGTGCTCATCAAGGAGCCTGTAAAAATTATCCATTTCATGAGCGGCCAGCTTGTAGGCAACATGAACCAGTTGGCGCATGTTGGGATTATAGTCGCGGTTTGACTGATCGTGCCGGAGCGATGAAGCAAACTTCCTGCTGTTCCATGAACGCACCTCTTCTGCTGAGGGCAGGAGAGATGCATTTATGTCAATCACATCGGCATACGGGGCACAAAGCTCTTCGGTTTTTTCAAGCGCTTGAATATAAATGGATTTTGCAAATTCAAGAGCCTCTCCTCCGGCTTCAGCAAGTCCGATAATCTCCTCGAGCCATGTGGTTCCGGCAGTTTTGAGATGCACCCCCTTGTCATGTTTTTTGAGAATCGAACCGATATGAGGATAAAGGGCAAATTTGTCTGAACCGGAATGAATGCTGATCTTCAGTTCGGAAGGCAGTCCGAATATTTTCACTGCATGATCGATGACCAGAAGATCCTCCTCGAACTCAATTACAAACTTATCGATATCACCAACATAGTCAACTCCCTTGTTGAATCTTCCTGAGAATTTCGGAGCGATCGTCTGGACAGGGACTTTTTCATCGCCAAGCATAAGCAGGATGAAGAAGAGGTCGACAGGTGACTGAGGCTTGGCCACTTCATCCATTGATACTTCGGTGATGAAGTTGCCTGCGCCCTTTGCCTTTTCAATTTTCCTGTAGATCTCACCTGCTTTTTGGGCAGCGTAGAGATAATTTTCAGCTATTCCCGTCAACTGGTCAACTGTGCATTTAACCGGTTTTTTGATACCTGGCACTTCGATCCTGCCGGTGTATTTCTTTGCCTTTTCGATGAATTCGACGATTTTTGAGTCATCAGCACGCTTTCCGATATAGGAGGCGACGTCGATAGTGAAGAAGTCGGAACTCGAAATGAACTTGTCAACCGTATCAAGGTTGATATGATCGGCATCGACAAAATAAGGTTCCGTGAAGCCTGATGCCTTTGTTACGGCATCAGCTTCCTTCCTTACATCCTGCGGCTGGGTGCCGATAATCATATGTTCCCTGTTTGACTTGTTCCATACAGGAGTAATTCCGGCACCCTTTTTTCCGGCCTCGATAATTGCTTTAAGCTGGGCATAGCCCTGGTGGCCAAAGCGGTCACCCATTCCCATTGAAAATTTCCCTAATTTCTTCATTGGTGTTCTATATATTTTCTACTCGTTTCATCCTGGGTACAAGAAAATGCATTACGACCCATGCCAGGAGATAAGCTATTCCACAAAAGATGAACATTATTCCGTAACCCACTTCCGTTTTGTCGAGAGCCGTGTAGTGCTTAAGGAGAAGTCCTGCTGCCTGAGCTACAAGGATACCGCCCACTGCTCCTGCCATGCCTCCGATACCGGTGACTGAAGCCACGGCTTTTTTCGGGAACATGTCAGTTACAGTTGTAAATATGTTTGCTGACCATGCCTGGTGAGCTGCACATGCGAGTCCGATAACAAGAACTGCATACCATGTGTTAAACTGTCCTAGCCAGCTGGCCATAAGAACTGAAAGCGGAAACAGAGCATAGATAAACATCGATAGTTTCCTGGCCTTGTAGGTAACCATTCCGCTGTTCATGAATTTCTTTGGCAGCCATCCGCCGAAGATAGAACCGATGGTGGCAATTGTATAAACGACTGCTACTGCGAATGTCCAGCTAATAACGCCGGGAACGTCAGCTTCTGCGCCAGCGAAGGCGGGATTCATTGTTTTGAATTCAAGTATCTTCCTTGCATTTTCTCCGTTAAGGAACGCTGGCAGCCAGAAGAGGTAGAACCACCACACGGGATCGGTGAGGAACTTTCCGAAGAAGAAGGCCCATGTCTGACGTTTCGCAAGAAGTATCACCCAGGGAACCTTTTCAGTCTTGCCTTCTACCTCCTTGCTTTTTTCTTCTTTTTCGTCGAGGTCACTGTGGATGTAATCATATTCAGCCTGAGACAGTATGCCTGCCCTTAGTTTTTGTTCAGGCGAAGCATAGGTGCGGAACCAGAAGAACAGCCAGATCAGTCCGATAGCCCCGACGAATATGAATGCCACCTGCCAGCCCCAATGCACCGCGATCCATGGAACGAAAAGCGGGGTGAGGATGGCGCCGACGTTTGTACCTGAGTTGTAAATTCCTGTTGCAAGTGCTCTTTCCTTCTTTGGAAACCATTCTGCCATAGTCTTGTTGGCGGCAGGGAAGTTACCTGCTTCAGTGAAACCCAGGGCTGCTCTCCATATACCAAAGGTGAAGGCGTTATGTGCAAGAGCGTGCCCTATTGCCGCAATACTCCAGCCAAGAAGCGAAAAGGCATATCCTCTCTTGGTCCCGATCCAGTCGATGAACCTGCCTGCGAGTGTCATACCTATGGCATAGGCAATCTGAAAACTCATGACGACCCATGAATAGTACAATTCCTGGTTAGCCTTATCGGCTCCGAAAATTCCCTCTTCGGCCAGTGTGGGTTTAAGAAGCCCCAGTACATTACGGTCGAAATAGTTCACTGTAGTTGCGAAAAAAACAAGAGCACAGATTGTCCACCTGTATTTTCCGATTGTCTCATTAATTGAAGCTGCTGACATAATATCCGGATTAGGTATGCTTAAACATTATAGGTTGTTGATGCTGTTGATCCTCCGCGGCCGGTCCAGTTTGTATGGAAGAATTCTCCCCTGGGCTTGTCGATCCGTTCATAGGTATGGGCACCGAAGTAATCCCTCTGTGCCTGAAGCAGGTTGGCCGGAAGATTTTCGCATCTGTATCCGTCAAAATAGCAGAGCGCCGACGACATGGCTGGTACAGGTATCCCGTTGTTGAGAGCGGTAGAGATTACATTTCTCCATCCCGCCTGTGCCTTCTCCACTGTTGTCTTGAAGAAAGGATCGAGCAGCAGGTTGGGAATATCCTCATTGGAATCAAATGCTTCCTTGATCTTTCCGAGGAATGCTGATCTGATAATGCAGCCACCCCTCCACATCAGGGCTATTCCTCCGTAATTCAGTTTCCATCCGAATTCCTGGGCTGCAGCTCTCATCAGGGAATAACCCTGGGCGTATGAAACAATTTTTGAGGCGTAGACAGCTTGCCTGAGGTCAGTCACAAATGCTTTCAGATCGCTTTTGAATATCTTTGCCGGCCCTGTGATTATCTTTGAAGCAGCAACACGTTCATCCTTCAGTGCCGAAAGACATCTCGAGAACACGGCTTCTCCTATCAGGGTGAGTGGGATACCGAAATCGAGTGCAGTGACTGCGGTCCATTTACCGGTACCTTTCTGACCTGCAGTATCAAGGATTTTATCTACCATCGGGATTCCGTCTTCATCCTTGAAGGCAAGAATATCCCTTGTTATTTCAATCAGATAACTGTCGAGGTCACCCTTGTTCCATTCCCTGAAAACAAGGTGCATCTCATCGGCGTTCATATTGAGAAGATCCCGCATTATCTGGTAAGCCTCGCAGATAAGCTGCATATCTCCGTATTCAATACCGTTATGAACCATTTTCACGAAATGGCCTGCACCATTTTCGCCCACCCAGTCACAGCATGGAGTTCCGCCGTCAACTTTTGCGGCAATAGCCTGGAATATTGGTTTGACTTCGGGCCAGGCAGCAGGTGAACCTCCGGGCATGATGGACGGTCCGAGAAGGGCTCCTTCCTCACCGCCTGAAACACCGGTTCCGATATAAAGAAGACCCTTGCTTTCAACAAGTGCAGTTCTTCTGTTAGTATCAGGGAAATGAGTATTTCCGCCGTCAATGATAATATCGCCCTTTTCAAGGAGGGGGATGAGGGCGTTGATCATGTCGTCAACAGCACTTCCGGCCTTTACCATTATCATTATTTTTCTGGGTCTCTTAAGTGATTTAACCAACTCTTCCAGAGAGTGGGCTCCGACAATTCTTTTTCCTGATGCCCGCCCTGACAGGAAGTCATCAACCTTTTGAAGCGTACGGTTGTACACTGTGACCTGAAATCCTTTGCTCTCCATGTTGAGAACCAGGTTTTCGCCCATCACGGCTAATCCGATCAATCCGATATCCGATTTTGTGTCCATAAAAGTATGTTTATCAATTAAATAATAATTTGTTTCTTCGTGTAATAGCATTATGTTTTAAGCCCTGTGCCCCGGTAGTATTCCCTTACAACCTCATCCAGAACCCAGCTGGTTCTCGCAGCCGTTGCCCCTGTGCTTACAACATCCCCTTCACCTGAAAGGGCCCTGACGATCTGCTCTATCAGGTAAAACTGGATATTTTCAGGTCTTTCATTCTCAAATTCCTGTGTCCCGGCGGAATTGATCAGGACGATCGGGTCGTATGTAAATGTAGAGGTTTTTATTATTCCTTTTTCACCTGCTATTTCAAAATAATCCCTGTTTGCTTCCCGGGAAACGCTGAAGCTCCAGGTTCCGGTTCCAACTATATTGTCACGGAAAAGGAAGCTGGCAGCTACGAAATCCTCAGCCTTATATAACTGGCCATGGTTGACGGCAAGAGCCGATACTTTAAGCACGGGGCCGAAAAGAAAGTCAAGGAAATCAAGCTGATGGGAACCAAGGTCAAAGAAATGGCCCGCTCCGGATATTTCAGGGATGACGCGCCAGGGCAGATTCCCCGAAAGTTCATCTTCAGAGGCGTAATTATAAATCTGGAAATTTGCAAAACGGGGCTTGCCGATTTCGCCTGAATCTATAAGTTTCTTAATCAGCCGGAAACCGGGAAGTGTTCTCCTGTAATATGCAACGTAAACCGGGATGCCGGTAAGTTCAGCCATCTCATTTATCATGATGCACTCCCTGTAATTTGCGGCCATTGGTTTTTCAATGTAAACCGGTTTGCCGGCTTTTAAAGCCCTGATGGCATATCGGGCATGACTACCTGGAGGAGTGGCTATGTAAACGGCATTTACCTCGTTATCGTTGATGAGTTCATCGGGGTCGGAATAATATCTTGGCACATTATGTCTCCTGGCATAGTCTTCAGCCAGGGCTTTGTCGCGCCGCATAACGGCCACAAGCCTCGAACCGGCCACCTTGTTAAATGCCGGACCGCTTTTTTGTTCTGTGACTTTACCGCAGCCTATTATCCCCCAGTTGATCATCTGAGTTTGTCTTTAGCAGCCCAAAGTCCCACCGCAGGATTTGAGATATAGTAAATTTCCTCACCGTCAGGCATTTTGTTCACGCCTTCGCGGAGTACGGCAGGATCATATTTCTTCATCATGGTTTCAAGGCTGGCATATTTGAAATTGACTGATTCAATTTCCTGTTTTGTAAGATTGCCCGGACAATAGGTTATTGAAAATCTTCCTTCCGAACTGCCATGAATAAGGTGTGCTGCAGCACTCAGATTTTCCATCAGTTCAGGATTCTGGTCTAGGGCCTTAAGTGTGGCGGGAGTTCCCCTGTAGCCATATTTCCTTATAAGCCTGTCAATCTCCTTGTCCTCCCCGAACTCCCTCAGTCCGGGTGCAAGTATAATGAGTTCGCCATTGTCAGCCATAGCCATCCTGGTCCGGTAAATGCTTTTGTTGCCAAGCCAGGTGCTTTTGAACTCAGAGGGATCGAGAAAAACGACTGCCTTCTTTATCGGCTTGTCGAGAACGGTAAAATTGACTTTAATTGAAAGTTCGGAGGCCAGTTTGAACACTTCGAAGTCGTCGCCAATGAAAAGTCCGCGGATTACAAGTTTGCCGTCATCATCGCGGCCTATGACCGTCTGAATATAAATAACAGGCAGTTCCTTAATGAAATTGTCGGATGCATAGTTGAGCAATCTCCTTACCGGAGTGTCAGCTTTGCCCATCATTCTTTCCATACCATAGACGGCCCCGATGAAATGGCTCTTATTGATCCCTTCCGGACCACCAGTTCCGACAAACAGGTTCTTGTTGTAGTTGGCCATACCCACAACCTCATGGGGTACAACCTGGCCGATCGAGATAATCAGGTCGTGCTTGCCGTTTACAAGAAGCTTGTTAAGCTGAGCAGGCCAGGAGTAGCTCAGCTTTCCTTCGGTTATTTCGTTTATGAATTCGCCTGGAACAGTTCCGACTGTTACAACATCATTCCTCCAGTCGTGAACCCTGAACAGCTCTGGCGGTACCCCCCTGAACATTTCAGCAATCTCAGCCGGTGACATGGGAGAGTGGGTGCCCAGGGCCGGCAGTATGTCAGTCAGGTTCTCCTTGTAATATTTGTGAATGAGAGTGGTAATTTCCCCGGCCCTGGAGTGGAACCTGGTGAAGTCAGGAGGTAAAGCAAGTACTTTTTTGCGCTGCCCCAGCTTCACGAGTGCTGAAAAGACCCCATACTCAAGTTCATTTGGGCCTATTACAGTATTTTTCGATCCGAATTGGTAGTATATCATTTTTTGATAGTTATGTTAATTTAAATATTTATATCCAATAAGTCAGCACCGCCAATGCTGCCGAATCACTGAAAAGGGGCAGAGCCCTGTGCCCTGCGCCCTGTGCTCTGCGCCCTGTGCCCTTTGCCTACACTCCACTATAGGCGCTGAATCCGCCGTCGACCGGGATAATTACTCCGGTAACGAACTTCGACAGATCGGAAGCAAGGTAGAGAAGGGTTCCGGTCAGTTCGTCCGGAGTTCCGAATCTTTCCATCGGGGTGCTGCCCAGTATCTTTCTGGTTCTGGCAGTAGGTTCACCTGTTTTTTCATCCATGAGCAGGAACCTGTTCTGATTGGTGAGCAAAAATCCCGGAGCAATTGCATTCACCCTGATGCCTGTTTTCGAGAAATGCACGGCCAGCCATTGTGTGAAATTATTAACAGCAGATTTTGCAGCTGAATATGCGGCTATCTTGGTAAGAGGCCTGTAGGAGTTCATCGATGAAATGTTGATAATAACCCCTGTTTTATTCTTCACCATATCTGTTGAGTACACCATTGTCGGGATGAGCGTTCCCTTGAAGTTAAGGTCGAATACTTTGTCAAAACCTTCAAGTTTCAGTCCGAAGAATGTATCGTCGGGGTCCTCTGTTCCGTCCATTTTTTCAACCCTGGTGGTTGCAGCCGGCGAATTTCCTCCGGCGCCGTTCACCAGGATATCTATAGTGCCGAACTTCTCGTTAATGGTTTTCTTTGATGCCAAAAGCGATTCCCTGTCGAGCACGCTGGCTGAGAGCCCTATCGACTGTGTTCCGAACTCCTTCTGGATTTCAGCCGCAACTTTCACTGCAGCTTCCTGGTTGAGATCAATGATCACAGTCTTTACTCCCTGGGATGCAAGTGATCTGGCCATTTCTGAACATATGAGACCTGCGCCGCCAGTGATGACCGCTGTTTTTCCTTTAAGATTTAATTCGTTCATAATTACAAAGATTTATTGACAGTCCGGCATCCTCATATTCTTAACCGGATACCACTCTGCCGGAATGATTTAATATTAGAATCCAAAGTATTCTTTTGCGTTTTTGTAAGATACACCCTCAATCAGAGGTCTTACAAGTTCATCCTCATCAGGTATATTTCCTTTTTCTATTTCCGAACCGATAAAATTACACAGAATTCTTCTGAAGTACTCATGGCGCGGGAAGGAGAGGAAGCTTCGGGAGTCGGTGACCATTCCCACAAACCTTCTCAGAAGTCCTAATGAAGCGAGGTCCCTGAAGTGTTTTTCCATACCGTTTTTCTGATCGAGGAACCACCATGCTGCACCGTACTGGACTTTAACTGCTCTGGAGCCGTCGTTGAAGTTGCCTGCCATGGTGATCATTAGTTCGTTGTCGGCAGGATTAAGATTGTAAAGGATTGTTTTTGCAAGCTGATCCGAATCATCCAGTGCATCAATGAATCTTGACATTCTGAATGCATCCTGGGGTATTCCGATTGAATCCCATCCAGTATCGGGGCCCATCTTCCTGAACATTCTGGAATTATTGTTTCTGAGGGCACCCACATGGAACTGCTGGGTCCATCCTCTTTTGTGATTCATCCTGCAAAGCTCGAGCATTATGGACATCCGGTACTTTTCAGTTTCATCGGCCGAAACCTGCTGCCCTTTTAAAAGTGATCTGAATATAAGGTCTGCTTCCTTGTCACTGCAAGGCGAAAAGAAGAATCTTTCGGATCCGTGGTCGGAGAGGCGGCAGCCCATTTCATGGAAAAAGGCATGCCTTTCGTCCAAAGCCGCTACCAGGCCTTCAAAACTTCCGATTTCCCGTCCGGTGACCTTTTCCAGTTTAATTATATACTCCCTGAATTTATCCGGGTCATCCGTTTTGATCACGTTGTCGGGACGAAAGGCCGGAAGCATCTTTAACTCACTGTTGCCTTTCATCTGAGTGTGGTATTCGAGGGTGTCAGCAGGATCGTCAGTAGTGCAGACAACTTCTACATTGTTCTTTCTGAGAAGCGACCTTATGCTGAATTCCCTTGTTCTGAGCATCGATGAAGCTCTTTCATAGATATCGGCAGCATTGGAGGGCGAAAGGAGGTCATAAATACCGAAATACCTTGCCAGTTCAAGATGTGCCCAGTGGTACAAGGGATTTCCAATACTTGCCGGCAGGGTCTCGGCCCATTTTTCAAATTTCTCTTCAGGAGAGGCATCGCCTGTACAGTAACGCTCGTTAATTCCATTTGTTCTCATGGCCCTCCATTTATAATGATCGCCGTCGAGCCATGCCTGACCTATATTATCAAAGCAGACGTCACCGGCAATCATTGAAGGTGACAAGTGGCAATGAAAATCGATGATTGGCTGATTCTCAGAAAATTCATGATAAAGTCTGCTGGCTGTCTTTGTCTCCAGCAGAAAGTCGTCGTTTATAAATCTTTTCATCAGAATATAATTTTGATTTTAAATGTCTGATGGAACCCACATGATTGAAAATTACAGAGATACGTGTTTGTGTATTTGATACATGTGGGTTTCATCCCTGTTTGTATATAGTTTGATTATTCCCGATCAGCTGCCATGAGCAAAAAAATGAGCTACTAAAAATAGCAAATAAAATCGGAGGTAAGGACAAAAAGCCGTTAAGGTATGTTAATTTTCATATATTTTTGGAGAGGAGTCAGGGGCATTACAAGCAACAATTATGGATTTTCTCTTCATCCTTTCACCCAAAGATTGTATTTTTAACATTCCAAATAAAGTTCTGTAATTTTTAACAATCAAAATATACTGAATTATGAAAATTGAGTTGAGATATGCAGTGCATCCCGATGATTTCAGATCGTACGATACCGGTAAACTGAGGAAGGAATTCCTGATTGAGAAGGTGTTTGTGAAGGATGAGATCATGCTGGTTTATTCAATGTACGACAGGTATATGGTGGGAGGTGCCATGCCCGTTGACAAAGTCCTTAAGCTTGAGTCGGCTGATGATCTTAAGGCTTCTTATTTTCTTGAGAGAAGAGAAATGGGAATGATCAATATCGGTGGTGAAGCCGAGATCGAGGCAGGAGGGGTGACCTATAATATCGGTTTCAAGGAGGCGCTATATCTTGGCAGGGAAACAAATGGCGTGTTTTTCAAATCGAAGGATGCCTCAAATCCGGCTAAGTTGTACATTAACTCTGCTCCGGCCCACCATAAGTATCCCTCAAGAAAAGTCACCCTGAAGGATGCGGAGATTGTAACCCTCGGATCAGCGGAAGCCTCTAACCACAGGACGATCAACAAGCTTATTGTTAACAGCGTTCTTCCGACATGCCAGCTTCAGATGGGTATGACGGAACTTAAGACAGGCAGTGTATGGAACACAATGCCTGTTCATACGCATAACCGCAGGATGGAAGCTTACTTTTATTTCGAGGTCCCTGAAAAACAGGGTATCTGTCATTTTATCGGCGACCCCGACGAAACCCGTCACATATGGATGAAAAATGAGCAGGCTGTGTTGTCACCTTCGTGGAGCATACACAGCGCATCAGGCACATCCAGTTATACATTCATATGGGGAATGGCCGGAGAGAACCTTGATTACAGCGATATGGATGTCCGCCACCCCGATACTCTTAAATAAATTATAATGGAAACTGTAAAGGAATTATTTGATCTGACGGGCAAAGTAGCCCTGGTTACCGGGGGAACTCATGGTATCGGCCTGGCAATTGGCCTTATGCTGGGAAAAGCCGGAGCAAAGGTGTGCGTAAATGATCTCAGCGCGGAGAAGCTTGCCCTGTGCAGGGAGGTATTCGGGAAGGAGGGAATGAGTGTTTACACCCTTGTATTCGACGTTACTGACGAAAAGGATGTAGACAGGGGCATATCGCAGATAGAAGCCGATGAAGGTCCTGTCGATATTCTTGTAAATAATGCCGGAATAATAAAAAGAATTCCGATTCTCAGCATGCCCGTTGCTGACTATAAGCAGGTCATTGACGTGGATCTGGTTGCTCCGTTCATTGTCTCCAGGCGGGTTGCCCCGAATATGATAGCAAAGCGAAGCGGAAAGATAATCAACATGTGCTCGATGATGAGCGTTTACGGCCGGAACACAGTGTCAGCCTATGCTTCAGCAAAGGGAGGACTTGCGCTTCTTACGAAGAACATGACATGCGAATGGGCAAAATACAACATTCAGGTTAACGGAATTGGTCCGGGATACATAGAAACCGCCCAGACAGGTCCGATACGTGAAAATGGTCATCCGTTCAACGACCTTGTAATGACCAGGACTCCGGCAGGACGATGGGGTCAGCCTGAGGACGTTGCAAATGCCGCATTGTTTCTTGCATCAGGGGCAAGCAATTTCGTCAACGGGCATATACTGTTTGTCGACGGAGGCATTCTTGCCAACTTCGGCTATGTGAAAGGAGAAAACGATTTATAGAATTCGTTCCGCCTCCCTGGCTCGTGCGTTGAAATACAGAATGCTTGAGAAGATCGGAAGCATGGGCAGGGTGATTGCATTCACCACCGCTGAAAGTATAATATAAAGCGGCCGGGTGCTGATTTCCAGGGCAGCCGTGGCATCTTCAGGATTGCTGACCGCTGACAGGAAACTTCCTGTAAATGGCAGCAGTACCAATCCTGACAAAAGGATCGAAGCAACAAGCAGAAGGATTATAAAAACCGCTGTCCAGCCCAGGTTATTCCAGAAATTCCTGTGGGCCAGGGTTGCCGTTCTGACTATTGCATGAGCTATAATGGGCCCTTCGACCATCATGATGGGAAGTATGAAAAGATATAGGGTCATTATATAAACACCTGCAAACAAAGCCCCGACGAACAGGAGAATAAGCCCCAGAAACAGGGCGAACGACCCAACAAACGCCAGTATTACAAGTATAAGGAGATAGGGGATGTAATACCTCAGGGATTTCACCACGCACTTTAAGAAAGTGCATTCACTGTCAAGCGGATTGAACATTACAAAATACTGCAGAATAACCATGAACAGCACATTTGCAAGCGTGAAAATTATCATCGGCCATTTGAATTCGCTAAGCTTATTCATCATTTCATCCATATCGAAGGTCTGGTAATCGCCGATATCTATCCTGATGAATGTGCCCAGGTACTGCATGGCAAGTCCCATTGCAAATGAAATAAGGAAAAGGGCAAAGAACCTTTTCTTATAAAAATCCCAGAACGAATTCATCGCACTGTCGATAGTATGAGCCTTGTACAGGGGGTGACTTTCTATTGGTTCCATTATTGTCTGCTTCAATTAATTTGTATTTGGGTTACTGGCCTGCCCCCGTGCTACTTTCCCGGCCTCCAGCCGCGGATCACATTTGCGAAGGGGAATATCTGGCTTTTCTTCCGTGGATTGAATATCCCCTCATTCGCCGATTTTACGTCCTCTATTGTGAAGAAAGCCCTGGAGTTGAAAGAGGTTATTATATTTATTACATTCTTCAATTCTTTCCGGTGAACAATTGAATAGATTATGTCTATTTTTTCCTTTGCTCCGTGTGCTTCAATTGTTGTTGCTCCGAATCCGTTTGAATTCAGATTTTTAACAAGCTCCATGCCGTTCTCGCTTACAAAAACCCTTATCATCTGGATACCCATTGCCAGTCGTTCCTCAATTATCATCCCCACATAATTCCCTGTGGCGAATCCGGCTGCATATGCAATATAATTTATGTAATTATCAAGATTCTGCATGATCTTGCTGATTGCAATGATCCAGATTAGAACTTCAAAGAATCCGAGAATCGGAGCTACTCTCCTGTTCCCCTTCGAGACGAAGATAATTCTCATCGTGCCTATCGATACATCGCAGATCCTTGCCAGAAATATCAGGAAGGGCAGGACGGCATAATCAAAGATTTCCGAATTGAAAAAAGATGTCTCCATGATTGCTTCATTTTATCGGCTAAAGATAATAATTGTAGTGCAGGTATTATAGCTGACCTGATTGCTTTGTCGCTGTTACGTTATTGCATTACGTTCATTATCGTTCTATATATCTTATCTTCGCATTAAATATTAATTACATGTCGAGATTCAAACTTACAATCGAATATGACGGGACAAGGTATTCCGGTTGGCAGATGCAAAAGGGAGGCAAATCGGTACAGGGGGAAATTATTGATGCCTGCAGGGACCTGTTCGGAGTTGAAGATATAGATGTATACGGAGCCGGCCGCACCGACAGCGGGGTACATGCAATTGGCCAGGTTGCCCATGTCGAAGCATCATCCGAACTGGTTCCCCTGAGGATTCGTTATGGAATAAACGACAGGCTTCCTCATGATATATCCATTCTCAATGTTGAAAAGGTGCAGGACAACTTCCATGCACGCCATGATGCGGTAGCACGGAGTTATTTTTACCAGATCAGCCGCCGCAGAACTTCTTTTGGGAAGAAATATGTATGGTGGATCAAGGATCAGCTTGATATAGGGCGCATGAATGAAGCGGCAATGCATTTTCCGGGACTGAAAAACTATAAGTCATTCACCGATGAGGACCAGGAGCAAAGATCAACAAAGGTCGAGATAATGCACTCCATGGTTTATGATTACGGCGATATGCTGCTGTTCCATGTTATCGGATCGCATTTTCTGTGGAAGCAGGTTCGCAGAATGACAGGAGTGGTTGTTGAAGCCGGACGCGGCAAGCTTGATCCGGGTGACATCCCCGGTTTTTTCAGGAACAGGTCCGATATACCGGCCGGTCTTACAGCCCCGCCAAGCGGTCTTTTCCTCGAAAAGGTATATTACCAGGATGAAAAGATAAATTTCACAGCCAAACCTGTTATCAGTTTATGACTTGTGAGACAACTTTTTTTTGGATAGTCGGGAACAATTTCGTAACTTTTTAGTTTATACCTTTTAATAAAAGATACAATTATGAAGCGACGCGATTTCATCAGAACTGCCACACTGGCTGCGCCCGTTATTAGCCTTTTTCCTGCTGATCTTAGCGGGATTGCGAGAATAAGTGCACCCGGAGGTATCGAAAAAAGAGCTCTTGGAAGGACAGGCGAAATGCTCTCCATTATTGGTTTTGGAGGCATTGTAGTTATGAACGCCACCACTGAAGAGTCATCAGCCCTTGTACGTCAGGCAATTGAAGCCGGGATAAACTATTTCGATGTAGCCCCGTCATACGGAAATGCCGAACAAATGCTTGGACCAGCCCTTGAGCCTTACAGAAAGGATGTGTTCCTTGCCTGCAAGACGGGCAAGAGGAAAAAAGCAGAAGCCCGTGCCGAACTGGAACAGTCGCTTAAGAATATGCGGACTGACCATTTTGATCTCTATCAGCATCATGCTGTCACCTCCCTTGAGGATGTTGATACCCTGCTGGGTCCGGGAGGAGCAATGGATACTTTCATAGAGGCGAGGAAGGAAGGCAAGATAAAATACATCGGATTTTCAGCTCACTCGGTTGAAGCTGCAATGGCCCTGATGGACCGCTTCGACTTTGACAGCATCCTTTTCCCTTTCAACTATGCAACATGGAATTCAGGGAATTTCGGCCCTCAGGTGCTGGCCCGCGCCCGCGAGAAGAATATGGGAATTCTTGCCCTGAAGGCTATGGCAAAAGGTCCCTGGGCGGAGGGAGCCGACAGGTCGGTTTATCCGAAATGCTGGTACGAACCTCTTGTAACGCATGAGGATATAAAGATGGGATTGCGATTCACCCTCAGTCACCCCATAACAGCTGCTGTTCCTCCGGGTGAAGCCGAATTGTTCAAAATTGCACTCGGCATGAGGCACGATCTCAAACCACTGAGAAAATCCGAAATAAAAGTCCTGAAGAAAAAAGCTGCAGCAGGAGTCCCGCTCTTCAGCTACAAAGGTACTGCCTGAGCTTACACAACAGGCTAATCTGCTGTGTACTTGAGCCGGAGGTCGATTTCGTTGTCGTAAACGAACCAACAGGCATCCTCGCACTGCGTTTCGGTGAATTTCGTCCGTGGAATCGCTGAGTCGACTGCAGTATAGGTTTTGCCATTTTTCTCATATCTGGCTGTCACCGTGTATTTCTTGTTCAGCCTGACATTTATCTGGTAGATGTCAGAAGGCGGATTTGCCGAGTTCAGAAGCACCCCGTCCTCAAGTTCACCCTCATAGACATTAATTGTCGCAGCCGGATTATTCTCTGAGAACTTGATAAGCAGATAGTCGCTTGCAGGCTCATTCGAAGTGCAATCGCCGCAATCCGCAATCCATCCCTGTTCCTCGCACGAGAAGGCAGCGGCGAGAAACAGGAATAGAACTATCCTAAGGCCATGTTTCCTGATTTTCGTTACCATTCTATTGTCTTTTCGTGTTTTTTAACCCGGCTCAGTCTGTAGCTGTAAGTGAAGCCCAGTCTTCCCCATAGCGGGCCAACTTTATAGAATTCGGTTTTCAGATATTCCATACCTGCACTCACAGCCAGGTTTGACCATTGGAACTTCATTCCTGCTGCGGGCATTATTCTGGCCTTACTTTCGGGCCGGGCTATCGTTCCATTGAATGCGGGGCCAAAGTTGTATCCGGCCGACAGGGAAGCAGAAGCCATAATGCTAAATCCCGAAAGCCTCTCCAGAAGTGTGAAGTCCTTGAATAGTCCTGCGTAAGCAAGGGAACTTTTATCGAGATACTGGTAATACTCCATGGCACCGGCTTCCTTCATGACTCTTGTCCTGAACGGTTTAGTGTCAAATCCGGCCATAAATCCGGCATTGAGGAGCGGCTCCTTGAATGAAAGCATCATGCCAGCCAGAAAATCCCTGTTGTTCGCCCTGGTATTGGCCGATAATGAAATTACATCCATTCTAAATCCAAGCCTGCCCTTGATATTATATTTTTCAAGAAGCGTTGTGATATTCTTTCTTCCGAAAGCTGATGCAACCGTATATGGATTGACTCCTGCCTTTTCCTGGTCGTTCCAGAGATCTCCTTTTTTAAGAAGAAGCTCTGCGGCCGGAATATGGTTTGACTGGATAGCCAGAGCCAATGCATTGTAATTATGGATGTTCTTTTCATACAGGTCGACACCCTCCTTCAGAAGAAGGCTCATGATTGCGGTATCACCATTCTGTGCAGCAATAAGGAATGGGGTGAAGCTCTCATGGTCCCTTGCTTCCAGGTTGGCTCCGTTTTGAAAAAGAAGATCGGTAACATCGGCATAGCCCGACAGGATGGATGCCATCAGCGGGGTCGTTCCGTCATATGATTTAAGGTTGCAGTCGGCATCGTAATAAAGAAGAAGGTCAGTCATCAGCATATCTCCGTTCACTGCGGCGTAATGCAGCGGTGTGGCGCCATGATTGTCAGGAAGATCAATATCTGCTCCGCCCCTTATGAGAGTCTCAGCGATTTCAGTGTTCATGTTTTTGACTGCAATCAGTAGTGCCGTCTCATGCCCGGCAGTTTTCTTATCTACATTTGGATTCCAGGCGAGCAATGCCTGCACTGCAGTATGCTTGTTATTTGCGACGGCAAAGATCAGCGGCGTTGCACCCTCATAAGTTTCCGCATCTATCTCGGCTCCTTTTGAAAGGAGCCTGTTGACTTCTGTGTGGAGCCCCTTTGAGGATGCAATCATGAGATTGTATTCAAGCGCGCCCTCTGTGTCCATCGGTATATAATCGATAGTGTCAAGAATAGTAATATCCTGTCCGGACAATCTTTGCAGTGAAAAGGTCAGACCAGCGAGGATCAGTGAAACTACAATTATGCTGTTGCGTGTTAATAACATATTCGCAAAGTTAGCTTTTTGCCCATTTGGTTTTAAAAAAAATCAGTCCAAAAAAACAATATTTACAAAATACATAAGTTAATTTTAATGAAAGTTCAATGCCAAAATTGAATTCTGTTTATAAATCTCTTATTTTTATTCCCAAAATTGAAATTCTTGACCCTTTTGAAGAAAGTCTTTTTAATTGTGTTTTTGTCGCTGGTGGCGCGGTACAGCCCCATTGCAGTGGAGAAACCCGGTAATCCCGCCGATAGGCTGGCCCCTGCCTATGTGAGGCTCACAAATACCGATTCGTCGGTTTCGGAGTTTGACGGCTGTATCCCTGTCATAAATTCGTTCATGAAGAAATGGTCCATCCAGGGGGCATCTGTGGCAATCGCAAGGGATGGAAAGCTTTTGTATGCCAGGGGATTTGGATATGCTGATACAGCGGCCGGGATCGAGACACAACCTTACAGTAAATTCCGGATAGCCAGTGTATCAAAGCTTGTAACCGCTGTAGCGATTATGAAACTGAGGGAGGAAGGAAAACTTTCACTCGACGACAGGGTCTTCGGTCCGGAGGGTATTCTTAATGATTCATGTTACTCTGCTCCCAAAGACAAGAGAGCCTATAACATAACCATTGCCCATCTTATGTCGCACGAAGGAGGGTGGTCTCAGCGTTACGGCGATCAGATGTTCATGCCACATCAGGTGGCCAGTCAGATGAAATGTGAACTTCCGGTCGATACCAGGACTATTGTCCGGTTTGCCCTTTCAAAGAGACTTCATTTTGCTCCGGGTACGGGCCGTTCTTACTCAAATCTTGGATACAGCATTCTTGGACTCGTGATAGAAAAGGCATCGGGATTGCCGTACGAGGAATACTGCAGAACGGCAATATTCGAACCGCTGGGGATTTACGACATAGTCCCCGCCAAAAACCTTCCTGATCAGAAAGCACCATTTGAGGTTACATATTATGAACCCGCTGGCATGCCGATGCGGCCTTCTGTGTACGGTACCGGCGAGCTGGTTCCTGTCCGCTACGGAGGGAACGATGTTGAGACTCTCGGTGCTGCCGGCTACTGGCTTGCAACTGCGCCAGATCTCATGAGACTGGTTCTTGCAGTTGACGGATTTGATTATAATGATGATATTCTTTCCGATGGAAGTATAAGCCTGATGACCGACGTGAACTACAAATTCTCACCGTTCGGATGGAAGACCACCTATGAAAACGGTACATGGATCCGCACCGGTTCCTTTGCAGGAACTGCGGCCATGATAAAGCGACAGCCCGACGGACTGTCATGGATAGTGCTTCTTAATACAAGCGCCTGGAACGGTCCGGGAATCCATTCCTATATAGACAGAATGATGTCGGGAGTGGTTTCGAAGATTGATGAATGGCCGGAATACAACCTGTTCGACAATACACTTCCGGTTCCCATAAGATTGGAGCTGACAGGAATTAACTAAGGAATGTGCTTTACAGTCAATGTAAACCTTGTAAAGGATGAACTTGAAAGCAGGTACGGAGCTTATTTTCCCGACCGCGACAGGTATCAGCCCAGCTACTATTATCATGCATTCAGCCTGCCGGAACTCCCGGCTATCTGCCTCGACGATCCGGAGCATGCCCGGCTTCTTAAATGGGGTCTGATCCCGTCATGGACCAAAAATCCTGAGGATGCAGATGAAATAAGATACAAGACATTCAATGCCAGGGCCGAAACCGTATCTTCAAAGCCTTCATTCTCCGGACCGTTCAGATCGGGCCGCTGCATAATCCCGGTTAAAGGATTCTTCGAATGGCAGCATGCAGTTAACGAAAAGATTCCATGGTACATCCGCCACGCCGGAGAGGAGATATTTTCGCTGGCAGGTTTGTACGACAGGTGGACCAATACATCAACGGGAGAGGTCCTTGATACCTTTTCAATAGTGACCACCGATGCTAATGATCTGCTCGCCGTTATTCACAACTCGAAGAAACGAATGCCTGTGATTCTCGATCGTGACTCTGAAAAAAGATGGATCAGTTCAGATACCTCTCCTGAGGAAGCCTCTTCGCTCCTGAAACCCTGTCCCGCGGATTTACTCAAAGCCTGGACAATCAGCAATCTGATTAACAATAAGTCAGTCAACCGTAACACTCCGGAGGTGATAAGGCCTTACCCCCGGCAGAATAACACGCTTTTTGGCTGAAATTACAGAAGTGATCCGGCTGTTTAATCGGATACCGGCTTATTGGGCAACAAATATGTAAGTAAGAGTACCCTTCTGGATTTTTGGGGCATCCAGATTGCTTTCAAATCTCGATCTCAGGGCTGTTCCGACAGCTGTCTCGACCAGGCATTCGTCAGTGGCGGTGCTCTGGGCCTGAACTATTGAAGCATTTTCAACATATCCCCGCTGGTTAACCTCGATAAGGAGGACCACTTTTCCCGACCCTTCGCATTTATAGATAGGTATCGGCAGGTAAACGTGATTTCTCCCCGTCAGTTCATAAAAGATTCTCGTTGGACCCTGAAAATTGGCAGCCATCTTTTGCGATTCGTTGGCTTCCTTCTCTTTCTCCTCTTCCTCATTCTTGTTGTCAATTGCAATCTCTTCCGCATTGGTCTGCTGGTAACCGGTCCCTCTGGAATCAATAAAATTGTCAGTCCCGAGCTTCCCGCTCTCAATCAGTTCGTCCTTTACCTGATCGATATATTCCTGAGGGTCGATTTTTTCTTCGCCTCTGGCTGCCAGGTTACGTGCAATGTTAAGCATCTCGGGATCGTTGCGCAGTATGTTTTCAACTGTTACGGCGGAGAGATTTTCAGCAGGTATTGGGGGCATCTCCATTCTTTCCTCAACTGCGGCAAATTCAATCTCAAACTTTTCGATTTCCTCTTCCCTGGTTTTCATTGAACCCAGCTGGTAGGACATGAAAATTATACCCGCTGTCAGATGGATGATAACGGTTCCGAGTATTCCCACTAATTTGCCCTTATTTCTGCTCACTTTTTTTCTTCTTCCTGGTTTTTTTCACCTTCATCTTTGCTGGTCTGTCAGAATTGTCCTGATTCTTGAACATGCCGTTTTGCAATCCATTGACAAATTTGGCCCAGGCAAAGGGATTCAGCAGGTTGTTGATCGGATACTGTCCCCTTGTTACATTATTCCTGAAGTTTTGCTGCATGGCATAACGGTATCCGGCCTCGGGTGTGATTTTTACATCCACTGTTGTTGACATTGCTTCCTCAATTGAGGCAATGTTCCTGTTCATATTTTCAATTTCCGGCCCCAGTGGCGATGGTGTCGACATATCCCTGATGAATTCGCTGTAACTTTTCCATGGAATCACCACCACATTGTCGATCGGTATTGTATCCAGACTCAGCTTAACGTCCAGACTATAATTGCGTCCCATAAAATTGTTTGGCAGTATCACCAGTTTCCTTTTAAAACCAAGCGCCCTGAAAAATATTGTGTCGCCGGGCATGCTTGTGATGCTGTAAATCCCTGTTTTCTCGCTGATGGTTCCCCTTTTAAGCTTTAAGGAAACCACGCCCACGTTTGCCATCGGATTGTTTTCCTCGTCGGAAATTATTCCGCTTACCTGGAAAAACCTTTCTGTTTCCTGGGTCTGACCTTTCAGGAGGCACAGCGGCAGTACTAGAAAAAATATTATCTGGAGAAACCGTTTCAATTCCTGAATCCTTAATTAAGTTCTGAGTAATATAAGCAGTGCCTGCAAAATAAACATTATTGGACGGAACGTTAAAAGCTTTTAGGTTATTTTTAACTAAATTTCAAAAACTGAACTTATTCAGGTAATTTTGTACCCGTTAAATTTTAAGGTTCGATCGGATCAACAGGAAATATATTATGCAAAAACAATTATTACTGGGTGACGAGGCAATTGCGCTTGGAGCATTAGATGCCGGCCTGAGCGGTATGTACGCTTACCCCGGAACCCCTTCGACCGAAATAATGGAGTATATACAGTCGTCGGAAGAGGCGGCTGAGAGAGGCATACACCGTGAATGGTCAGCCAACGAGAAGACCGCCATGGAGGCAGCTTTGGGAATGTCGTATACTGGAAGAAGAACCATGGTGGCCATGAAACATGTTGGTCTCAATGTGGCTGCCGACCCTTTTATCAATTCATCGGTGACCGGGATTAATGGCGGACTCGTGGTTGTGTCAGCCGACGATCCTTCGATGCATTCATCACAGAACGAACAGGATTCACGATTTTACGGAAAGTTCGCCTTTGTGCCGGTATTCGAGCCTTCAAACCAGCAGGAAGCCTACGACATGGTAAGCGATGCATTTGACCTTTCTGAAAAATTCAGGGTTCCCGTACTGTTCAGGATAACGACACGGCTTGCCCATTCACGGTCGGCAGTAAAAAGGAGAACGGCAATTCCTCAGAAGTCCTTTAAGCTTCCTTCGGATCCCCGCCAGTTTGTTCTTCTTCCTGCCATAGCAAGGAAGAAATACCATGCACTGCTGGCCAGCTACGAATCCCTGAAATATGATAACCGGCTTTCAAAATATAATCTGTTCAAGGATGGAAAGAACAGAAGACTGGGCGTAATAGCATGCGGTATAGCATACAATTATCTTATGGAGAACTTTCCGGAAAAGGGTCCCGGATTTCCTGTCTTGAAAATCACCACCTACCCGTTCCCGAAGGATATTATCAGCGACCTGACCAGCAGATGTGAGGAGGTTCTTGTTCTCGAGGAAGGATATCCGATTATTGAGGAGAGTCTGAGGGGCTTGCTTGACAACAGCCTGAGGATCAACGGACGGCTCGACGGAGCAATCCCGAGGGAAGGTGAACTGAATCCGTCGATTGTGGCCAAAGCACTGGGGATTAAGTCAGAGCCATTGTTCAAAGTCCCCGATGTAGTAAAAACCCGGCCGCCGTCATTCTGCAAGGGATGCGGGCATTCCGACACTTTTCTTGCAGTAATGGACGCTTTGAAGCCATCGGGTGCGAGAGGAGTGTTCTCAGACATCGGGTGTTATACTCTGGCTGCACTGCCTCCCTACAACATAATTAACTCCTGCGTCGATATGGGAGCATCGGTCACTATGGCAATAGGCGCCGCCGACGGTGGATTAAGGCCCTCTGTTGCAGTGATAGGCGATTCAACCTTCACCCATTCGGGCATGACAGGGCTTCTCGATGCAGTGATGAAAAACTCCCCGGTCACTGTAATAATCTCTGATAACTCAGCAACGGCAATGACAGGAGGACAGAAATCCCATGCAACCGGACGGCTCGAAAAGATCTGCGAAGGACTGGGCGTTGACCCTGCACACATCAGGACAATAGTACCGCTTAAGAAGAATCACGCGGAAAATGTGGGGATCATGCAGGAAGAATTCGAATATCAGGGTGTCTCGGTGATAATTTCTGCAAGGGAATGCATCCAGACTGCCTCAAAGCGCAGGAAAGCCGAAGCATCACAAAGTAAAAGCAACGAACAGGAATCATGAAGAGCGACATAATACTATCCGGAGTAGGAGGGCAGGGGATATTGTCAATTGCGGCAATTATAGGCCTTGCCGCAGTCGAAAATGATCTTTACCTCAAACAGGCAGAGGTTCATGGCATGAGCCAGAGGGGAGGAGATGTCCAGTCACACCTCAGGCTGTCATCACAGCCGGTCCATTCAGATCTGATACCTTACGGTAAAGCCGATCTGATAATTTCAGTCGAGCCGATGGAATCGCTCAGGTACCTGCCATGGCTTTCGGCATCGGGATGGCTGGTCACCAACTCCACACCATTCGTGAATATCGACGACTATCCTCCTTTGGAAGATATCCTCAGCAGGATAAGGAAAGTTGAAAATCATAAAATTGTTGATGCTGATGAGATTGCACGACAGACCGGTTCGGCGCGTTCGGGTAATGTGGTGATCCTTGGGGCCGCCTCGCATTATCTTGATCTTCCCTGGGAAAGCCTCGAGAAAGCCGTGGTGAAACTATTCTCAAAGAAGAGCCCTGAACTCGCTGAGTTAAACCTGAAAGCCCTCAGGGCAGGACGAGACGCATGAAAATGCAAAACAAGAGGCTGTCGTCAGGACAGCCTCTTTCCACCGGAAAGCAGCGAGTTATCCGTTCTATTCTTCCTTCTCCTCGCCGTTCCTGCCCGACGACCCCAGAAAGAGCATGTCATTCAGGACAATCTCCGTCACATACCTGGTCATACCCTTCTTGTCCTCATAGCTCTTGTACACAATTCTTCCGTCGATGGCCACTTCCTTGCCTTTCTTAAGAAATCTGGCAGCTCGCTCTGCAAGGCCA
The DNA here is from genome assembly GCA_034004115.1 of Bacteroidales bacterium. Classification (GTDB taxonomy): domain Bacteria; phylum Bacteroidota; class Bacteroidia; order Bacteroidales; family VadinHA17; genus LD21. The sequence goes on from JAVEXG010000027.1 coordinate 31,272, forward strand.
TTCCAGGCAACGATATTATGCCAGGTCGTCTCCTCCACCTTCTGACCTTCAGTGTTCTTAAAAGAATCGTTTGTTGCAATTGTGAAATTAGCAACCTTCTTTCCGCTCTCCAGGGTTTTGATCTCGGGGTCCTGCCCGAGATGCCCGATAAGCTGTACCCGGTTCCTCAAATTGTTCATGACTAAATGATTTTGGTTTGACATGTATTTATCTGACACAAACTTAAGCACGTGTCAATGAACCTGTCGGTTATTAAATATTTATACCTGTTTCAAAATCATTTATAGTCGTTTGCTGTCGCTTTTTACGTTTTTTTGTAACTTTATCAAAACTTTCGTGCTGTGGAAAGGAAATGTCTCGATTGC
>JAVEXG010000028.1:0-14361 GCA_034004115.1 Bacteroidales bacterium
TAACCCCCCTTTAGGGGGGCTGGGGGGTGGATGATGTTTAGGGGGGCTGGGGAGTGGATAGAGCCAGAGCGAGAGTGAGAGTGAGAGTGAGAGCGAGGAAGAAAGAACAAGCAGAAAACGGCAGGTGGAAAAAATGGATTCGAGTCGTGTTCCTTTTCGTCAAATTTTCCTTTCCTTTTTCACAAAAAAGACCTTATTTTGATAATCAGTACTGTAAAGTCAGATGAAGATCCTGAAATTCAGAGTAGCTACACTTTCGATTGATATTCTAATACTTGCAATATCATTCCTGATAGCGATGTCGTTCAAGCCGTCAGGACTGAAAGGCTATCTCCCCTCCCATTCGATGTTTTTCGCCGGTCTGACCCTTATCTGGATCATCGTTTCCATCCTGAACGGCAAGATAGGCAGCGGCAAGGTGGTCAATTACACTTCACTATTTGACAGGGTGCTGTCGAGCAATATAATTGCACTTGCCATCATAGCCCTGCTGATGTACACCATACGGGCATACGCCTATTCGCGGACGGTTGTTCTCGGCACCGTGGCAAATGCCACAATCATCGAGCTTATAACGGGAGCTGTCTACATTGCCTACAAAAAAGCTCACATCCAGGATTACGAGAATTACCAGGATTACAAGGAGACTCAAAAGAAATCCGAGCTTGAGCTTGTAGCAAAGGCAACTCACAACGGCAAGAAAAAGAGGGAACCCGAGGTTATCAATCCGAGGGTATTGCTTGCCATAGAGAAAGAAATCGGCCCGGATAAGGCAAGGGAAATAATAAAGATGTGCGGGGGCAGGTTGAACGGGAAAACAGCAGTTCTTTCCACAACAACAATATTCAATATCTCAAGTCTGCCTGAAGAACAATACGAATATATCATTAACCTCAAAAGGATCAATGATATAATCAAGCTTAACGACTTCCTCGACGAAGTCAACCTGAAACTCAGGGATGAAGGTAACTTCCTTTGCTGCGTCGAGACCAAGGATCAGAGAAAAGCCAGGATACTCAGGAAGTTCCCGGTAGTGCTGAACTATATTTATTATTCTTTCGATTTCGTATTAAAAAGGGTAATGCCGAAGCTGAAGTTCACCAGGGGAGTTTACAAGATGATGACCCACGACCGGAACAAGGTGTACTCGAGGGCGGAGGCTCTGGGAAGACTTTCGAGGGCAGGATTCATGATCGACCAGGAATCATTTGTCGGCGACATGCTTTATATCGAAGCAACAAGGATCGCTCAGCCCATCCCGATGAACGGCACCAATTACGGTCCGCTGATAGCTCTTCCAAGGATCGGCAGGAACGGCGAGACCATCAAGGTTTACAAGCTGCGAACAATGCATCCCTATTCAGAGTACATCCAGGATTATGTGTACAAGCAGTATGATCTTCAGGAAGGAGGCAAGTTTCAGGATGATTTCAGGATAACCTCATGGGGAGGGTTGAGCAGGAAGATATGGCTCGATGAGATACCGATGTTAATCAACCTCTTCAAGGGCAATATGAAGGTTGTGGGAGTCAGGCCGCTAAGCAGGCACTACTTCGATCTTTACAGTCCGGACCTTCGTGGTCGCAGGATCAGGTACAAGCCGGGACTGATACCTCCCTTCTATGCCGACATGCCGAAGGACCTGGATGAGATACAGGCGTCGGAGAATCGGTATCTGGATGCTTACGATAGGAGCCCGGTGTGGACGGACACGAGGTATTTTTTCAGGTCGGTGGGGAATATTTTGTTCAGGCATGCGAGAAGCGGGTAAGAAGAAGGCGTGAGGCTTGAGGCATGAGGTGTGAGGCGTGAAAAATCCTCCAGCCTTGAGGGCTGGGCTTCCAGTAGCCCGGGTCTCGCCCCGGGATAGGGGCAATAATACCAATCCGACCCCGGAGGGGTGGCCATCATTATTCAATGATATGGTATGTCAATGTACCACAAATTGATTTTGGATTAAATTATTGGAAGTCAACCCTTCCAGGGTTGTACGTGTTTTGTGGTGCACTTTTCCCGGGGTGACACCCGGGCTACTGAAAGATGACGCCCCAGGCGTCTCTAAGTCACTCAGTCCCTTCCGTTCCCAGCTCGAACATCCTCTCAACCACCTCCCACTTCTCCGGCGTTGCCTCCTTATCCCCTGCATCCTGGAATTTCGAGACATATTCCTCCCACTCCGCCTGCCTGGGCAATGCTGCCAGCTTCTTCATAGCCTTGTCGTGATCGAAATCGGGAACGGTATCCATTATCATGAAAAGGTTAGTACCATGGATGTAGATCTCCATATCGAGGATGCCCACTTCGCGGATTCCTTTGGGTATCTCGGGCCAGGTGTTTGCTGGTTTATGAACCTCCTTGTATTTCTCAATCAGCTCCCTGTCGTCGCGAAGGGTGAGGACCTTGCAATAGCGTTTGAAACTGGAGTAGCTGGTAGTCTTTGAATATCCTGTCATTTTTTTGGTATTTGAGAATAAAGGTAAGAATTTTTGTTCTGCAGGTCGTTTTCTATGATAAAGGCTTGCATGTCTTGCACGACTTTCTGGAAAACACCGCATACCGCGTACCGAATATCTTTCGTCTATTTCCGTTATATTTGCTAAAATCACAATAACATCTCAATGAGTACTCAAAATAAGAAAGTCTTCGTATCCGGTTGTTTCGACATGGTGCATTCCGGACATATTGCATTTTTGCAGGAAGCATCACAGTATGGGGATTTGTGTATAGGTCTGGGATCGGACAAGACAATTTGGGAATTAAAGGGCCGCGAAACCATAAACTCCGAAGAGGAAAGGCTGTATGTACTGAGCGCCCTCAAGTGTGTGCATAAAGTCATGGTTAACAAGGGAAGCGGGCTTCTCGATTTTGTGGAGGACATGAGAAAGCTGGCACCCGACATCTTCATTGTAAATGAGGACGGTCACACCCCCGAAAAGGAACAGCTCTGCAGGGAGATGGGGGTTGAATACAAGGTCCTGAAAAGGATCCCTCACGCCAACCTGCCGGTACGGTCGACCACGGCTCTCCGCGCAGTGAAGCCCATGCCCTACAGAATCGACCTTGCAGGAACCTGGATCGATCAGCCCTACGTCTCGAAATACCACGCCGGGGCGGCAATCACCGCATCGCTCGAACCCACGATAGAATTCCTCGAACGCTCGGGAATGGCCACCTCAACCAGGAAAAAGGCAATTGAGCTTTGGAACGACCATCTGCCGCTTGAGAAACCGGAGAAGCTTGCGAAAACCCTCTTCAGATACGACAATGATCCGGGCACAAGGGAGGTCAGCGGATCGCAGGATTCGATAGGCATTACTATGCCGGGTATCAACAGGTTCTGGTTCGACAAGGGCAATTACTGGCCGTCGGTCTTTGATACAATCTCCGACGCTGAAACAATAAAATGGCTCGAGGACAGGTTGTATATGCTGACGCTCTGGCCCCGGCCGGAAGGATATAATGTTCTCAGCGATACACATATCAGCGCTGAAAACGTAAAGAGCCTTGCGGAAGCGGCCGATCTGGCATGGGAAGGACTGAAAGCGATGGATTATGGAAGATTCACTAAAGGATTCCTCGGGTCGTTCCGTTCCCAGATCAGGATGTTCCCGAAGATGGTGAATGGTGACATCGAAAAGATCATTGAACAGTACAGCGGACTTGCTGATGCATGGAAGCTGACGGGAGCAGGAGGAGGAGGGTATCTGGTGATGATCAGTGAGAAAGAGATACCAAATACCTTCAGGGTGAAGATAAGGGTGAAGGAGACGTGGCTGTAAGAGGCGAAGGGCGAAGGGCTCTTACCGCGTACCGCATACCGCACACCTCTAACAAAAGAATGAAAATCCTCCATTGAGGATAAACTAACATACATAACAATTCAGTCAACGGAAAATATGTCAAAAACAGCACTAATAACCGGAGTAACAGGACAGGACGGGGCGTATCTTGCCGAGTATCTTCTCAAAAAGGGATACACGGTTCATGGGATTAAAAGGCGCAGTTCGATGTTCAACACTGAGAGGATCGATCATCTGTATCAGGATCCGCACGTAGACCAAAGGGACTTCATACTTCATTACGGCGACCTGACCGATTCGATGAACGTCACCAAGGTGATACAGGATTGCAAGCCCGATGAGATCTACAACCTTGCGGCCATGAGTCATGTGAAGGTCAGCTTCGACACTCCGGAATACACGGCAAACGCCGACGGTATAGGAACACTAAGGATACTCGAGGCGGTGAGACTGCTTGGAATGGCAAATCACACACGCATCTACCAGGCCTCAACAAGCGAGCTTTACGGATTGGTGCAGGAAGTGCCGCAGACAGAAAAGACGCCTTTCTACCCGAGGAGTCCGTACGGAGTTGCAAAACTCTACGCCTACTGGATCACGGTCAACTACCGCGAAGCCTACAACATGCATGCAAGCAACGGCATCCTCTTCAACCACGAATCGCCCATCAGGGGTGAGACCTTCGTGACAAGAAAGATATCCAGGGCAATGGCCAGGATAGCGCTCGGACTGCAGGAATGCCTCTACATGGGGAACCTGTCGTCGCGCCGCGACTGGGGACATGCAAAGGATTACATCCGGGCAATGTACCTGATACTGCAGCAGGACCAGCCTGATGATTATGTGATAGCAACCGGGGTGACGACCTCCATCCGCGAATTCATACTGAAGACATTCGCATCGACGGGACTCGATCTGGAGTTCTCGGGAGAGAAGGAAGACGAGACAGGAAAGCTGGTAAACATAAATGAATCGGTTTTCACTGAAAGGATAGGCAAGGATTATCTGGAGGCGATGAATATGAGGATGAAGAACGATCCGGTGATGGTAAGGATTGACAGGAATTATTACAGGCCCACCGAGGTGGATCTGCTGATTGGTGACTCGACGAAGGCCAGGACGAAGCTCGGATGGCAGCCGAGATACGATCTGGACGGGCTGATAGAGGATATGATCTCATCGGATATACAGGTGATGAAGAAAGAAACGCATATCAGGAACGGGGGGTATAGGACGTTTAATTACTTTGAGTAAGAAGTTTAACCACGGAGTCGCACGGAGGAAAAAGAATTAACCACGGAGGAACACGGAGGAAAGAAAGGAGGACCACGGAGGAAAAAGGAGTAAAAAACGGAGGAACACAGAGTAATAAAGAATTGAAAATGAAGTTTTCTTGGCTTTTAACTCCGTGTTACTCCGTGAAAAACTCCGTGTTACTCCGTGGTTAAAAAAACCATTAAAATGAAATCAGATTCAAAGATTTATGTTGCAGGTCATACCGGTCTGGTCGGATCGGCGCTGACAAAGACCTTACAGGAGAAAGGCTATACAAACCTTATCCTCAGGACCATGGAGGAACTCGACCTGACCGATCAGAAGGCTGTCGACATTTTTTTCGCCGAACAGAAGCCAGAGTATGTTCTCATTGCAGCTGCCAAGGTAGGCGGCATAGTGGCAAACAACACCCTGCGGGCCGATTTCATCTATGTTAACCTGATGATCCAGAGCAATATGATCCACTCGGCCTGGAAGCATGGAGTTAAGAAGCTTCTCTTTCTGGGGTCCACCTGCATTTACCCGAAGAACGCCCCCCAGCCGCTGAAGGAAGATTACCTTCTCACCAGTCAGCTGGAATTCACAAACGAGCCCTATGCAATAGCAAAGATTGCAGGACTCAAGATGTGCGAGTCGTTCAATCTTCAGTACAAGACCAACTTCATTGCCGTGATGCCGACCAACCTGTACGGTCATGGCGACAACTACAACCTTGAGGCATCGCATGTATTGCCGGCGCTGTTGAGGAAGTTCCATCTGGGTAAGTGTCTCGAGGACGGCAATTTTGAAGCTATCAGGAAGGATCTCGACAGGTATCCGGTTGAAAAGATAAACGGAAGCTCCGATCAGGAAAGCATTGTAAGGATACTCGACAAATACGGAGTAAGGTACACACCGGCAGGGAAAGTTGAAGTGGGCATCTGGGGAACCGGGACGCCCCTGAGGGAATTCATGAACTCGAAGGACATGGCTGAAGCGTGCGTCTTCATCATGGAAAACATCGGAGTAAAGGATATAGTGGAGATACATACAGACGGCAAAACCGACCTCGAATATCATCCGCCTCATTTCCTCAACATTGGAACGGGCGAAGAGATAACAATCAGGGATCTTGCCTACAAGATAAAGGAGCTTACAGGATTCTCGGGAGAAGTTGTATTCGACACCTCTAAACCCGACGGAACCATGAGAAAGGCCACCGACACCACTGCCCTCAAAGGGCTGGGATACAAACACAGGATCAGTCTCGACCAGGGGCTGGAGGCGACGTACGAAAGGTATTTGAAATACCTCTAATATATGTCTTGCAGGTCCTGCAGGTCTTGCAGGTCTCTAAGACTTGTACGACTTGCTTGACTTGCACGACTTGCATGACTTGCATGACTTGCACGACTTGCACGACTTGCACGACCTTTACAATTTCCGCAGGAACGTCATCGGAATGTTGACAATAAGATTCTGGTCGAGCCGATCAATGCGGACGACAACCCGGCTGTGGGAGCCTGTCTGAATGAGTTCACCCGTCAGTCCGACGAGGGAGCCGCGAATCACCTCAACATTATCACCCGGATCGAATCTTTCTGAGGTCACCTCGATTTCAGCGTCGCTGTTAATAAGGAGCCGCAGGTTATCGATCTGATTTTCGGGTATCGGGGCCGGCTGTCCTTCGAAAGTCACGAAGCGTACAAGACCGGGGACCTGATATACCTTAATATATTCAAGTGGAACCACTTTAACGAAGATATAGGATGAAAGAAGGGGCACCTCGACCAGTTTTTTCCTGTCGCTCCATATCCTGTAAGTCTTCTGCAGCGGAAGAAAAACATTTATCCCGGCTTCAAGAAGCCTGTCCCTTACAAGCTTCTCAGCTCTCGGGTTTGTATAGGCGGCAAACCATCGCGGTTCAATCTGTTTTTTGATGTGTCCGACGTTAACCGTATTTCCGTTCTTCTTAGCGTCCATTTCGACTGCAAACATTAAAGCGGGGGCAAATATATGATTTTTTTATTTGAGGAAAAACAATACCTTTGCGCCATAAACAAAACACTAATGTACTATGGCTGAGAAGACGAGATATTCGGATGATGAGCTGGATGAGTTCAGACAGATCATCCTGGCGAAGCTTGATAAAGCCAAGAGAGATTACGAAATTCTTAAATCAAGTATTACTCACGAAGAGAGCAATGATACCATGGATACTTCCCCCACCTTCAAGGTGCTGGAGGAAGGTGCTACCACCCTCAGTAAGGAAGAGGCCGGAAGGCTTGCCCAGCGTCAGCTGAAATTTATCCAGCACTTGCAGGCAGCGCTTGTAAGGATCGAGAACAAGACCTACGGGATATGCCGTGAAACCGGCAAGCTGATATCAAAAGAAAGGCTAAGGGCTGTACCTCACGCAACCCTGTCAATGGAAGCGAAGATGAAGCAGAAGTAAGAAAGGCGTAATGGCGTAATGGCGTAAAGGCAAGAAAAGAAGTAAATACGATAAGATAGAAAGAGCCGTTCTGAAACAGGGCGGCTTTTTTATTAAAAAGAAGGGTGAGAGGGAGAAGGGGGAACTTTTGTCTTGCGTATTATGTCTTGTGTCTCATCTGAAACTCCATTTTTCAGGGTGCTGCATCATCCTGACTATCATGCCTATGATATTGTCATAAGCCTGAAAAACATTAAGATAAATTTCCCTGGTAAGGTATCCGCATTCGAGAGAATAATCAAGCCATACCTGAGTTTCGCCTGCTTCAGCTTCGGCATCAGAAAGTTTTGCGTAAAACGCCTTTTCAAACCTTCGCTTTCTGAAAGCCTCTGCAATGTTAGCTGAAACTGAACGGGAGCTTCTATGGATCTGGGAAGTAAGGGAATAAACCTCTTCCTTCGGAAATGATCTTGTCAGGTGAAAAATATCCATTGAAGATTTAAAGGATAATTGATATACAATAAGTTCCTTGTGAGACTTAATTAGTTTCATGGTTTTTAAATTTACAGCGCGACACTACAAATTTAAAAACTTTTCCCATTCACAAATTTCAATTTCCCAAATTCTTTCTCCTCTTCTCCCATTCACCCCTTCTCCCCTTCACGTCTCAAGCATTCCTGATAACAGAAATCCTAACATTCATCTCATCTATATCAACTTCTCTGACATTGCCGTCTGGAAATTCGCTTACAACTTCAACCCTTGTAGCCAGTGTCTGCGAGCCGATATAGCCTGCATGACGGTTCACTGCTTCGCGGATGAGATCATTATCCTCGATCAGGACTGTGATCTTATCGGTTACATCGAAGCCGCTTTCCTTGCGGATATTCTGGATCCGGTTAACAAATTCACGGGCAATACCTTCATAGCGAAGATCATCGGTGACTGTCACATCGAGGGCCACGGTGAGTTTTCCTTCGTTGGCAACCTGCCAGCCGGGGATGTCCTCTGAGATGATCTCAACATCGTCTTTGGTAAGGACTATTTCCTTTCCGTCTATAACCAGTCTGTGACTGCCGGTCGATTCAAGCGAGGCAATATCCTGCCTTGTCATTGAAGCAACAGCCTTGCCAAGTTCCTTCATCATCTTCCCGTACCGAGGACCGAGTGTCCTGAAATCGGGTTTCACCTTTTTAACAAGTATGGATGAAGTATCGTCGATATACTCGACATCCTTCACGTTGACCTCAGTCAGGATCAGATCCCTCACCGCTTCGAATTTCTCTTTGAATCCCTTTTCAGTAACCGGTACCATAATTCTTGCAAGCGGCTGACGGACCTTTATGCTGACTTTGCGTCTCAGTCCGAGGATCATAGAGGAGACACTCTGTGCAATTGCCATCCTTTCCTCAAGGCCGCTGTTTATAAGAGTTTCATCAAATCCTGGGAAAGGAGCCAGATGGACCGAATCCTCTCCGGATTTCCCGGTTGTCATGTTAAGATCGCGGAACAGCTGGTCCATGTAGAACGGAGCGACCGGTGCAGCCAGTCTGCTGACTGTTTCGAGACACTGGTAAAGAGTCTGGTAGGCAGCTATCTTGTCATTGTCAAATTCACCTCCCCAGAAACGCTTCCTGTTAAGGCGAACGTACCAGTTGCTCAGGTTCTCGGTGACGAAATCCTGGATTGCGCGTCCGGCACGTGTAAGATCATAATTTTCATAGCAACTGCCGACCTCCCTTACGAGTGAGTTCAGGAGAGATATGATCCAGCGGTCGATCTCAGGACGGGTATCAACCGGTATCTCCTTTTCAGCATTCCTGAAATTGTCGATGTTGGCGTAAAGCGCGAAGAAGGAATATGTATTATAAAGAGTGCCGAAGAATTTCCTTTTGACCTCATCGATTCCCGAAGCGTCGAACTTAAGGTTATCCCAGGGCTGGGCGTTAGTGATCAGGTACCAGCGAAGAGGATCGGATCCATATTCGTCGATAATACCGAAAGGATCGGCGGCGTTCCCTAGACGTTTCGACATCTTGTTCCCGTTCTTGTCGAGCACAAGTCCGTTCGATATGATGTTCCTGAATGAAACGGAATCGGAAATCATTGTCGCGATTGCATGAAGGGTGAAGAACCACCCTCTTGTCTGGTCGACTCCCTCGGCGATATAATCGGCCGGGAACATCTCGCTGAAGTTCTCCCTGTTCTCGAAGGGGTAATGAGCCTGGGCATAGGGCATGGCTCCCGAATCGAACCACACATCTATCAGGTCGGGCTCGCGGAACATCTTATTCCCTGACGGACTTACAAGAATTATGTCGTCGACGAAAGGCCTGTGAAGATCGAATTTCAGATAGTTTTCAGCTGAATTATCACCCTCGTTGAAATTCTTCAGAGGGTTCTTTTCCATGAAACCGGCGGCTATAGAAAGGTCGATCTCAGCCTTCAATTCTGCGGCAGAGCCGATGCACTTTTCTTCCTTCCTGTCTTCTGTTATCCAGATAGGAAGAGGAGTTCCCCAGAACCTTGACCTGGAGAGATTCCAGTCGACCAGGTTCTCGAGCCATTTCCCGAAGCGTCCGCTGCCGGTCGACTGCGGGTTCCAGTTTATTGTGTTATTTAGTTCGATCAGCCGGTCGCGGAATTGGGTGGTTTTGATGAACCATGCATTGAGCGGATAGTAGAGCACCGGCTTGTCGGTTCTCCAGCAGTGAGGATAGCTGTGAAGCTGCTTTTCGATCCTGAATACCTTACCCTGCTGTTTAAGGCTTACTGCAATATCGACATCGAGAGTATCGGCATTCTGCGGAATTGTGTCGTCATATTCGTTTTTCACCGGTCTGCCTTCAAATCCCGTGTAGGAGGAAGTGTTGACCCTCTCCCTCACGAACTGGATATCGAGATCCATTATCGGAACCATATAGCCCTTCCTGTCGACCATTGGCCCCATGGTACCGTCTTTCCTCTTAAGAAGCATTCCGGGGATACCGTTTTCCTTACCTGCACGGTAGTCGTCGGCACCGAATGTAGGGGCGATATGAACGATTCCAGTGCCATCCTCGGTGGTAACAAAATCTCCGGTGATAACCCTGAAGGCGCCCGGATCGGGTTTCACCCAGTCGATCAGCTGTTCATAGCTGATACCCTCGAGGGAGCTTCCCTGAAATTCATCCAGAACCTTAAAAGGAATCTTTTTGTCACCCTGTTTATATTCCGAAAAATCAAGTGTGCTGTTTTCGGCGGGAAACATCGAATTCAGAAGGTCCCTGGCCAGGATTACTGTTATCGGAGCGCCGGAATACGGATTGAAACTGCGCACCCTGATGTATGTGATATCCTTTCCTACTGCCAGCGCGGTGTTTGACGGGAGAGTCCAGGGAGTGGTTGTCCATGCCATCATGTGGACATCTGCAGTATCAGTGTTGCTGAAAAGAAATTCCGATTTGTCATTTCTTATCAGTCTGAACTGGGCGATGCATGTAGTGTCCCTTACGTCCTTGTAGCATCCCGGAAGGTTCAGCTCGTGGGAGCTAAGGCCTGTCCCGGCGGCCGGCGAGTAAGGCTGTATTGTATATCCCTGGTAAAGGACGCCCTTCGAATAGAGCTGCTTGAGCAGCCACCACAGAGTTTCGATATAACGGTTGTCGTATGTGATGTAGGGGTTGTCCATATTGACCCAGTAGCCCATTTTGCGGGTAAGCTCCTCCCACATGTCGGTGTATTTCATTACATCGATCTTGCAGGCTTTATTGAAATCCTCGATGGAGATCTTTGTGCCGATGTCTTCCTTTGTGATCCCCATTTTCTTTTCAACACCCAGTTCGACAGGAAGACCGTGGGTATCCCAGCCTGCCTTGCGTTTCACCTCATATCCGCACTGTGCTTTATATCTGCAGATTGCATCCTTGATAGTGCGTGAAAGCACATGATGGATGCCGGGCATGCCGTTAGCCGAAGGAGGTCCCTCGTAAAACACGAATTCACCTTTGCCATTCACCTGACGTACACTCCTGTGGAATGTATCGTTGTCATCCCACACCTTCAGAATATCCCTGTTTACCTTAGAGAGATCGAGACTCTTGTATTCCGGAAACCTTTTCCCCATCGGATCAATAAGTTATTGTTCAAAAATCGTTTTGAAAAAATCGCACAAAGATAGGAAAAAGGAGGAAAGGATACAAGACGTGAAGAAGAAGGGGAGAAAAGGAGAAGAGGAGAATGGGAGAAGGCGTGAGGCATGAGGCTTGGGGTGTGAGGCGGGAGGCGGGAAGAAGACGAAGAGACGAACTGACATAAAGACGTTGAAATTGTCTGGTAAATTCGTGTTATTCAATTCTTTACTCCGTGTTACTCCTTTCTTTACTCCGTGCGACTCCGTGGTTAACTCCTTGTTTTACTCCGTGCGACTCCGTGGTTAACTCCTTGTTTTACTCCGTGTGACTCCGTGGTTAACTCTTACTCCGTGTTTAAACTCTTACTCCATGGTTAAAAAGAAATTCGCTTTCTTTGCATGAAACGGATAATATGAAGATCAGGTCGGCTGTCATACTTCTTTTGATAAACCTGCTCTCCGCAAAGGGGCAGGTGGCCGATACTGCCAAATACATCTCTCTTGATCCTTATTATTTTCATCTGCAGTACCTTAAGGAGGACACCGCCATATTGATTGATGTAAGGCTGCCCTTCGAATACAGGGGAAAGATTATCAGGGATGCCATCAACATACCCTCATCGAGGGAGATGAAGAAACTGACTGACACAATCACAAAAAACCATGCACTCTTTCTCTACTGCACAACGGATGACAGGAGCAGACGTGCTGCGGAATTGCTGTATGACCAGGGCTTCCGAAAACTTTATAATCTCGAGGGAGGTATTGTGGCATGGAGGAAGGAGAAGATGCCGGTGGTAAAAGGAAGAAGGGGAGAAAAGGAGAAAAGGAGAAGGCGTGAGGCATGAGGTTTGAGGCGACTAAAAGACTAAGGGACTTAGGGACGAAGGGACTTAGAGACGAAGGGACCTAGAGACATTTCCGGGAAACTCTGCGAAAATCTGCGGATTTCCATCTGCGCTTATCTGCGAGAACTTTTTTCTTTTGTTATAATGTTTTAAGCCCCATAAAAATGGACTGTTTTCCTGATGGATGAAATTTTCCCATTTTGAATAACTTTGCACCGTACTTAATTCGAAAAAGTTATGTTTTCAGGAATTGTAGAAGAAGCTGCAACAGTCGTCAGTCTCGAAAAGGAGAAGGACAATCTGCACATTACTATGCGTTGCTCATTTGCTGATGAGCTGAAGCCAGACCAGAGCATATCCCACAACGGCGTTTGTCTTACTGTGGTGAAGAAGGACAAGGATACCTATACAGTCACGGCAATACGGGAGACGCTCGAGAAATCGAATCTCGGGCTTCTGAAGCCGGGCGACAAGGTAAATCTCGAGCGAAGCGCCAGGCTCGACGGCCGGCTCGACGGGCATATGGTCCAAGGACATGTTGATCAGACCGCAGTCTGCACCGAGGTCACCGAAAGCGGCGGCAGCTGGTACTACACGTTCGGATACGAACCGGCACAGGATGATTACATAACTGTTGAAAAAGGATCGGTGTCTGTCAACGGGGTGAGTCTTACTGTTGTGAACTCACAGCCAAAGTCGTTCCAGGTGGCAATCATACCGTTCACGTATGAGATGACGAATTTTCATCAGATAAAAAAGGGGACGGTTGTTAATTTAGAGTTTGATATTCTCGGGAAGTACATTGCCAAAATTGTAAGGCAAATATTAACAAAGGAGTAGGATAGCGGTACGCGGTGCACGGTGCGAGGCGTTCCGGGGTAACTATCTCTCCCAGATTAACTTCTTTCCAAAGCCTAATCTGTTATCAGTCATTTTAATATACATAAGCTGAACCACCCAGAGGTGCGTATTCATTAACATTGCTACGGGGAAACGGCGGAGGTAGGCTTGTTTTGATTTATGGACCAGATCTCCTTCGGGTTCGGAAACGATGCCCCGGAACTGAATGCCGCGGATCATTCCGATTATCCTGGTTTCGAGAACAACAGATCCGGCAACAAGATTATTAATAAGAAACTCCTTCCCGTGCCGGGTTTCGGGATCGGTTGTGAAGACCAGGGCATTTTCTTCTTCGAGATATACATAAAAGCAGTTTGCGCACCAGGGTCCGGCATCGGTGGAAGTGGCGATTGTAAGGACGTGATGCTTCCTGAAGAACTTCTTTATCCTTTCATCAATCATTTTCCATCCAGTGATAAGAATCGCCTTCGAAGCCGGCAAGAGTTATTACCCGGTCAACAACTGTCATTACCAGGTCGTCAATCGTTGCGGGTTTATTGTAAAAAGACGGAGTGGCAGGACAGATTACCGCCCCGGCAAGGGTGAGGGTCTCCATGTTCCTGATATGGATAAGGTTATATGGAGTCTCCCTGGGAACAATTATCAGCCTGCGGCGCTCCTTGAGCATCACGTCGGCCGCCCTGCAGATCAGATCGTCGGAGACGCCGTTGGCTATGCGTCCGAGTGTTCCCATCGATGACGGGCATATAATCATCGTATCGAAGGTCGATGACCCTGATGCGAACGGGGCCAGAAAATTACTGTTTTCGTAAATCTTCGCAGGAAGAACGGGCTCAAACCGGCCGCCGATCTCAGCTTCCCATATCTCCCGGGCAGTCCCGGAAAACACCACGGCAACCTCAGCCGGTGCAGGTTTCAGGGTGCACAGTGAGGCTATAAGCTTCTTAGCATAAACCGACCCGCTGGCACCGGTAACTGCTACTATTATCTTGCGTTTTGAATCAGTCATATGTTATATAACAATCCCGGATCAAAATTAGCATTATACTGACA
>JAVEXG010000028.1:14461-31594 GCA_034004115.1 Bacteroidales bacterium
CTGTGGGAAGAACACCGGGTTGAAGATGTGGCTTCGCCGATGGGCTGGGCGCTGAACAGGAAGCTGGTGCTGAAATTCTACAATGACAGGCGCAGACAGCTGGCCGGCAGCGAGCCGAATGCAGGGCATATTGGTCTGGCCGCACTTGAGAAGTATTTCGATGTGCATATTATTACCCAGAACATCGACAACCTTCATGAAAGGGCAGGAAGCACCAGGGTGATCCATTTGCATGGTGAACTGACGAAAGCCAGAAGCACTAAAGATCCTGAACTGATATACGATATAGGGTATAACGACATCAAAGAAGGTGACAAATGTGAACTGGGAAGCCAGCTGCGTCCTCATATCGTGTGGTTTGGCGAAGCTGTGCCGATGATCGAGGAAGCCGTGAAGATCACTTCCGAAGCAGATATTTTTGCAGTCATCGGAACCTCGCTGAATGTTTATCCGGCGGCCGGGCTTATTGAATATGTTCCTGAAGGAACCTCACTGTGGCTTATCGATCCAAACGATGTTCCCATACCTCAGGGTATAAAGGTTGAAGTCATAAAGGAACCCGCTGGTAAAGGGGTGGAGATACTTGCCGGGAGATTGATGGACCTGAAATGAAAAAAGGGGCGGTCTATATTATGACAAGTAAAAACAACACCGTCCTTTACACTGGTGTTACAAGCGACTTGAAAGGCCGGATCAAAAAACACAAAGACAAGACTTACAAGGACAGTTTCACTGCGAAGTATAATGTTAGTAAGCTTGTTTATTATGAATGGTACGACACCATCGGGGAGGCAATTAAAAAGGAAAAACTGCTAAAGGGGGGTAACCGGAGGAAAAAAATTGAGTTGATCAATGGGATGAATCCGGAATGGAGAGATCTGGGGGCGGAGCTGCTGGGTTGAGTAAGATTGCTTCGGCGTCAGGCTTCGGCGTTAGGCCGAAGCCTGACGCCTCGCAATGACACTGCACCCCATCCACCTTTCCACCGTCATTGCGAGACCGCCGCAGGCGGGCGAAGCAACCCCGTCCCCCCATGACAAACAACCAACCGGGCCACCGTCATTGCGAGACCGCCGCAGGCGGGCGAAGCAACCCCGTCCCCCCATGACAAACAACCAACCGGGCCACCGTCATTGCGAGACCGCCGCAGGCGGGCGAAGCAACCATATTAAATTAGCAGAAAACCAAAAAAAACAAGACCATTTCACGCCTAATACTGATATCTTTGACCCATGATCGACCGCCAGACCATAGACAAGATCCTCGATGCCGCCGAAATAGTGGAAGTCATCCAGGAGTTTGTGCCCCTTAAGAAACGGGGGGTCAACTATCTTGGTCTGTGCCCGTTCCATAATGAAAAAACACCCTCGTTCACCGTTTCACCGTCGAAGGAGATCTTCAAGTGCTTCGGATGCGGGAAGGTTGGCAATGCGGTGAATTTCATAATGGAACATGAACACCTCAACTGGCCCGAAGCCCTTAAGTACCTTGCAAAAAAATACCACATCGAGGTTGTCGAGAAGGAAAGGACCCAGGAGGAAGTAGAAAAGGAAAATGAACGCGAAAGCCTGCTTGTGATAACGGCATATGCATCGCGTCAGTTTGCTGAAAACCTTTATAACACAAATGAGGGAATTTCAGTCGGCCTTGCTTATTTCAAGGAAAGGGGCTTCAGGCAGGACACCCTTAAGAAATTCGATGTCGGCTACAGTTTTGAGCAGCGCGACTCCTTCTCAAAAAAGGCAATCGGGAACGGATTCAAAACCGAACTTCTTGTAAAGACCGGGCTGACAATCCAGCATGAGGAGCGGATCTTTGACAGGTTCAGCGGACGGGTTATGTTCCCTATCCATTCGCTGTCGGGACAGGTTCTCGGATTCGGGGGAAGGATACTGAAAGCCGACCCGAAGAGTGCCAAGTATCTCAATTCGCCCGAATCGGAAATTTACCACAAGAGCAGGATTGTATACGGGATATACCAGGCCCGGAAGGCAATATCGCGCGAAGACAGATGCTACATGGTTGAAGGCTACACCGACGTTATGTCGATGCATGAGGCCGGCATAGAGAACGTTGTGGCTTCATCGGGAACTTCGCTCACCCAGGAACAGATAAGGCTCATCAAGCGGTTCACCCCGAACATGACGATCCTGTACGACGGCGACCCTGCAGGGATCAAAGCCTCGCTCAGGGGGATCGACCTTGTGCTCGAAGAAGGGATGAATGTAAAAATCGTGCTTCTGCCCGACGGAGAAGATCCCGATTCATACTCCAAGAAAATCAGCAATGAGGAGTTCGCAAAATATCTGAAGGAGAAGGAAACCGACTTCATAAGGTTCAAGACTCAGCTCCTGCTGGCCGAATCGAACAACGATCCGACACAGAAGGCCAACCTGATCAGGGATATAGTAAAGTCGATAGCCGTCATACCCGAGGGCATCACGCGCACGGTATATATAAAGGAGTGCAGTGTGGTGATGGAGGTGTCAGAAGAAGTCCTTTACCATGAGGTTAACAAGCTGAGACAGCAGAAATCGTTTCAGGAGAGAAACAGATATCCGGGGCTGGAGGACCTTCCTGTCCCGCCGGTACAGGCAGTCAAGCCTGTCATTTACAAGACCATTTCATTTTACTCCGAGAGGGAGGTCATACGTCTTCTTCTGAAATACGGAAGCAGTGAGTTCGAACGGATTATAAACAAGGAGGATGGCAGGGAAGATATAATTACCGTCTCCGATTACATTGTAAAAGAGATCACTTCCGACGATCTCTCCTTCGACGACAAGACCTGTTCAAAGATATTTGCCGACTTCAGGTTCTATTCCGTGCAGGGCCTCATCCCGGGCGACAAGCATTTCGTAAAGCATGAGGATCCTGACATTTCGAGATTTTCAGCCGATGTGCTGTCGGAGTCGCACGAACTTAGCCGGATATGGAAAGACAAGCAGACATACGTCGAGACTGAGGACATGAAGCTCCGGGATGTGGTGCCGGATGCCGTGCTCAAGTTCAAAAGCGACAAGATCATTGCTGCCCGGAAGGAGATTATGACGCAGCTCGAGGAAGCCGTAAAGGAAGGGGATCAGGAAAAAGTGCTGAAGCTTCAGCACCGGTTTAACAACCTAAGCACCGCGCTGGGGATGATTTCAAGGCAGCTCGGTAACAGGATACTGTTATAAGAGGGTAAAACCACTCTGCAAGGGATAAAATTTCGTAATTTTAATCCTGAAAACTCTCAATACAATTCTGATGAAACTACTTCGCCTGTTTGTTCCGGTTCTGGTAACGATGATATTAATCTCATGCGGCAGGTCTGAAAAGGCTCCCGTGAAACTTTCCCTGAAAAAACCGAAGGACATTTCGGAGGTCGCGGTTCCTATTGACAAGGGGTTCAGCGATTACATCGCAGGATATACCTCGGGGATTGTGTCAGTCAACTCAACGGTTGAGATCCGTTTCACACCGGAATTCGCGGCACAGATAAACCGTAAAAACGCGACAGGACTGTTCATGTTTGAACCGGTCATCAGGGGAAATGCGGAATGGACCGATGAACTTACACTTGTATTCAGGCCCGCCAAACCGCTCGATCCGGGTACACTATATTCAGGAAGGCTTAACCTCGACCGTCTGGCGACTGTTAAGGACAATCTGAAAACATTCCCGATCTGGATCCAGACCATCAGAAAAGATTTCATTGTTACAACCGGAATACTCGAGAGCACACCTGAAGGCGAAAAATATTCCCTTCACGGACAGGTGACCGCTTCCGACTATATCGCCTCACAGGAGGTGGAATCGTTTCTGCAGGCGAAAATGGGGAGAAAAAAGATGCAGGTTGTATGGGATCACTCCGACATGCTGATCCACAGGTTTACTGTAACCGACATAATCAGGACTGAAAACCCTCAGAAGCTGGAACTGTCGTGGGACGGCTCCCAGGCTAAGGTGAGGCAGAAAGGGAATGCCTATGTTGCAATTCCGGCAGCCGGCGACTTTACTGTTACCGATATAATTGTCCCGCAGGGAGGAAGCAGGAGCATTGACATTGTGTTCTCGGATCCGGTTGATGCATCGCAGGAAACCGAAGGGATAATCTGGCTCTCACCTGCCGCGGAGATGTCGGTCAGCATCAACTCTAACATAGTAAGCATATTCCCGGTGTCGGTGCCTGAAGGCCCGTTTGAACTGAATGTTGAAACATCACTTAAAAATAAAAAAGGAGCTTCCCTCTCCTCCCCTTTCAAAAAACCTTTGGACCTGTCGCCCGTGATGCCGTCAATAGAACTTTCAGGCAATGGTGTAATTGTACCAGCATCGAAAGAACTGATCTTCCCGTTCAAGGCTGCGAATCTGAAGGCTGTAGACCTGAAGATCATAAAGATTTTTGACAACAACCTGCCCTGGTTCCTTCAGGAGAATGACATGACCACCGGCTATTCGGTGAAGAAGTTCGGCCGTCCGGTTTATTCCGGAAAGGTCGATCTGGTTAATCCTTCAGGAAGCGGTGCCTCAGGGTGGAACCTGTATACAATTGATCTTTCTGAATATATCAATATAGAACCCGGGGTTCTATACAGGGTGGAACTGTCGATGAGACCGTCATATTCGCTTTATCCCTGCTCCGATATGGCGGAAATGGAGCAGTTTGAAGAGATGCTAAAGATGACGGAAGAGACGGGCCGGTCGTCATGGGACGATCCCGACAATTTCTACTCCGACAGCGATGATTACATCTGGTACTCATTCGGGTTCAACTGGCGCGACCGGGACAATCCATGCAAGGCGGCCTATTTCAATCCCGACAGGAAGATAAAAAGGAACATACTTGCCTCGAATTTCGGAATTATTGCAAAGAAAGGATCGGGCAATGACCTGAATGTCATTGTAAGCGATCTGCTCACTGCCCTGCCTCTCAGCGAGGTCGACATCACCGTTTATGACATGCAGATCCAGCAGATTGCCGCGGGCATAACCGGCAAGGACGGTTCAGTGAAACTCATATGCGAAAGGAATCCCTTTCTTGTGATTGCCGGGAAGGACCGTGACCGTAATTACCTCAAGATAACCGACGGCTCGGCGCTGTCGATGAGCTCATTTGATGTTTCAGGGGTTACTCCAGAAAAGGGCATCAAGGCTTTCATCTTCGGTGAAAGGGATGTCTGGCGGCCGGGCGATTCAATATTCCTTTCAATCTTTATGAGGGATATGAACAAGAGTCTTCCTCCCGATCATCCCGTTCAGTTCGAGCTTACCAACCCGCTGTCGCAGAAAGTGGATCATCAGGTCGTGGTGCCGGGCGGAAGGAACCTTCTCACTTTCAGGACGGCTACCGCTCCCGATGCTGTAACGGGTGATTACACGGCAAGGTTCAGCATTGGAGGTGCAAAGTTCACAAAGAGAGTAAGGGTGGAAACAATCAAGCCTAACAGGCTCCGTATCGATCTGGATTTCCCGGGTGAGATGCTGGGCGGAACAGGCAGCTCAACCAGGGGGACGCTCAGGGTAAAATGGCTGAACGGCGCCACGGCAGGGAACCTGAAATCGTCGGTTGAATATATGCTGAAGCCGGCCAGGACCACTTTCAAGTCATTCCCTCAGTACAATTTCGATGACCCGTCGATACTTTTTTATTCAGAAACTGCCAGCATGTTTGAAGGCTCGGTTGATGAGAGCGGTAATGCCTCTGTGATATTCAATCCGGGTGATGAGATACGTGCTCCGGGAATGATGAATGCCGTTTTCACCGCAAAGGTTGCCGAGAAAGGCGGCGACGAAAGCATTACCCAGGCTGTTTACAAATATGCTCCTTATAAGATATTCACAGGAATCGAACTTCCGGAACTCAAGGGTAATGACAGGATGATTTTCACAGACAGGGAAAACAAGGTAAATATTGTAACTGTCGATCCGCTTGGCAATCCGGTGAACACCGAAACGGAAATCAATATTTACAGGATATCCTACAGCTGGTGGTGGGAATCGGACCAGGAGGATCTTGCATCATACATTTCAAACAATATTTACAAGCCCGTCATCAGCTCGAAGGTCGTCACCAGCGGGGGTAAAGGTTCCTTTAATTTCAATATCCCGCGGAATGACTGGGGCAGGTATCTGATCAGGGTTTCGATACCCGGAGGACATGCGACGGGGAAAATCGTCCTTATCGACTGGCCGTGGGAATACGGGATGAAGGGGAACGCCGAGGGAGCAACGCTTCTTTCAATAAATACAGATAAGGAAAAATACAAGCCGGGTGAGGAAGTAAAACTCAGCTTTCCGGCACCTGAAAACTCAAGGATAATAGTGACACTTGAGAACTCAACCTCAGTCGTCGAAGAGATCCGTGCAATCGGACAGAAAGGCAACAGCGTGGTGACATTCAGGGCAAAGCCTGAAATGGCCCCCAATGTCTATGCAAATGTGACTGTCATTCAACCCCATGCCCAGACACTTAACGACATGCCAATGAGGCTGTACGGGGTTGTGCCGGTGATGGTCGAAGACCCTGAGACCAGGCTTGAACCGGTTATAACAATGCCGAATCAGCTGAGGTCGGGACAGCAGTTTGAAGTTAAGGTCAGCGAGGCCAGAAAGAAACCGATGAGCTATACACTGGCAATAGTTGACGAAGGGCTTCTGAATATAACCGGATTCCGTACGCCCGATCCGTGGAATTATTTCTATGCACGTGAAGCGCTCGGAGTGAGGACCTGGGACCTGTACGACATGGTTCTGGGCGCTTTTGGCGGAACCCTCGACAGGCTCCTTGCAACGGGAGGTGATGAAGCCCTTATCGACCGGGCGGCAAACAAGGCACAGCGTTTCATTCCGGTTGTGAAGTTCCTCGGACCCTTCACTCTCGGTCAGGGAAAAACTGAAACCCACAGCATAACCCTTCCGCAGTATACAGGATCGGTGAGAGCAATGGTAATAGCCGGGAACGACAGGGCTTACGGATTCACTGAAAAGAGCGTCCCGGTGACGGATCCGCTCATGATACTGGCAACAGCGCCGCGGGTGGTGAGTCCGGGTGAAAAAGTTGCCCTGCCTGTGACCCTGTTCATTCAGAAAGAAAATATAACCAGTGTAAATCTTACAGTTGAAGGCAATGCACTTGTGAGTTTTGAAGAGACTTCCCAAACCATTGCCGTGGCAGGAACAGGAGAAAAGGATGTTGATTTCTCATTCACAGCCGGAGACAAGACCGGGATTGCCACAATAAAGCTGAAAGCTTCGGGAGGAGGCGAGACAGCCGTTTACGACATCGAGCTGGATGTCAGGAGTCCCAATCCTCCTGAAACAAGAGCCGAGCTGAGAATACTGAAGCCTGGCGAAAAATGGGAAACATCATTCACCCCCTTCGGGATGGAAGGTACAAATTCAGCTACACTCGAAACATCGCTGCTGCCTTCGGTAAACCTTGGGAAACGTCTGAGTTACCTTATTGAGTACCCTCATGGTTGCACCGAGCAGATCATTTCGGCCGCCTTTCCGCAGATCTGGCTGAACGAGCTTTCCGCTGCCGATACGGCGGATGCAAAAAAAGCACAGCAGAACGTCATTGAAGCAATAAACAAGATGGTCACCCGGCAGATGAACAATGGAGGACTTGCCCTGTGGCCGGGCAATTACCAGCCCGACAACTGGGTGACATCGTATGCCGGTCATTTCATGGCAGAAGCAGAGCGCAAGGGATATACAATACCCCAGGATTTCAGGAGAAAATGGACAAGCTTCCAGAAAAGCGCGGCCCAGGACTGGAGGTACGATCCCAAATTCATGCAGACAGCAAATGACCAGGCTTACAGGCTTTTCACCCTTGCCCTTGCAGGCTCGCCCGAAAGAGGCGCCATGAACAGGCTGAGGGAATCACCAGACATACCTCAGGTTGCAAGATGGCTTCTTGCGGCCGCTTTCGCCACCTCGGGACGTCCGGAAGCCTCCGGAGAACTTCTCGACATGAGGAACCTGGAGACTGAAAAAGAATATTCCGGCTACTTCTACGGAAGTCAGTTGCGCGACAAGTCAATAATACTCTATACCCTGGCGACTCTGAAGAAGGAAGAGGAAGCCCTTCCATTGCTCAGGTCGGTTTGTGATGAGCTCAACTCCGAAACATGGTTCAGCACCCAGTCGATTGCATGGGGACTATTCTCATACATGAAATTTGCCGAACTGACATCTCCCGGCGGGACCGGGGACGCAGGATTCAGGATTACCCAGAACGGGCAGAGCTCCGACCTGAAAGTTAGTCCGGGCAGGGTAAGCACAAGAATACTGAAAACTATTAGCGGAACAAATAACATAATTGCCGAGAACCTGTCAGACAAACCATTGTATTTCAACCTTGTGAGAAAAGGGACACCCCTTGTTTCAGATCAATCGGCTGCTGATAACGGACTGAGTCTCAGGGTCGACTATACTGATACCGGTCTGAAGCCTGTCGATCAGAGGAACCTGGTGCAGGGAACCGACTTCATGATGGTGACAAAGGTGACGAACACCTCATTCGACAGGGTTGATAACATCGCTCTTACCCAGATGGTACCATCGGGATGGGAGATACTGAACACCAGGATGTTCGAGGCCGATTACGGAATAAAGGAGAGTCCGTATGAATACCGCGACATAAGAGATGACAGGGTTAACACCTATTTCTCACTGAACCGGGGTGAATCGAAGACCTTCGTGCTGATACTCAATGCAGCATACAAGGGAGAATACTATCAGCCGGCAATACTGTGCGAAGCAATGTACACGCCAGACTACCGCTCGAGAGTCCCGGGAACCAGGGTTGTTGTCAGAGGACAATGAATTGAGCAGAGCGCTAAAAATAACGCTGATCATAGCCGGTGTGGTATTGATCCCTGTCCTGGTTGCCCCAATGCCCCGGTTCACAGCACCCCTGTCGACTGTGGTGGAGGCTCGCGACGGCAGCCTTCTGGGGGCAAGGATAGCTGATGACGGCCAGTGGAGATTTCCGCCCGGGGAGGAAGTCCCTGAAAAATTCAGGAAAGCTATTCTCACCTTCGAGGACAAATATTTCTTTTATCATCCGGGAATCAACCCGGTTGCCATATTCCGCGCCTTGAGGGACAATGTGCGTTCGGGCGGCATAGTGAGCGGCGGAAGCACAATCACAATGCAGGTGGCCAGACTGTCGCGGGGAAACAGGCCCAGGACTTACGGTGAAAAGATAATCGAGATCTTCCAGGCCTTCAAAATGGAGATCTTCAAATCGAAGAAACAAATACTAAGAACATATTCGGCCAATGCGCCATTCGGAGGAAACATCGTAGGTCTGGATGCCGCCACATGGCGATATGCCGGAAAAGCCCCCGCCGACATCACATGGGCCGAAGCCGCAGCGCTGGCGGTTCTTCCCAACTCCCCGTCGCTTGTGTATCCCGGAAGGAACCCGGAGATACTCGCGAAAAAAAGGAATGATTTGCTGAGAAAGCTTCATGAAAGGAAATACATCGATTCGCTTACACTTATCCTGGCGATGGATGAACCGCTTCCGGGGGAGCCCAAAGCGCTTCCCTCCCTGGCGCCCCATCTGACAGACCTGTATTACACTACGCAGAGGGGAAAGCGGATCAGGACCACAATCGATCAGGCCATTCAGGAACAGACAGCGGCGATAGTCAACATACATCAGAAGGAGCTTTCAGCAAACCTGATCTTCAATGCAGCCGCACTTATTGTGGATGTTCCTTCGGGAGAGGTGCTGGCCTATGCCGGTAACAGCACAAATGAAGGACTGGACGATCACGGAGGAAGTGTAGATATTGTCCGTTCACTCAGAAGCACGGGAAGCATCCTCAAACCCCTGCTCTACGCGGGAATGCAGGAATCGGGTGAGCTGTTGCCGTCAACACTCGTACCCGACATACCAACCCGCTTTCCGGGTTTTTCCCCAAAGAATTTCGATGAGACATACAGCGGGGCGGTACCCGCAGATGCTGCCCTTTCGCAGTCGCTCAATATCCCGGCAGTAAGCATGCTCCGAACCTACACCTCCGGAAGATTCCTTGAACTCCTCGGAAAGACCGGATTTACAACTTTCAATAAGCCGGCAGATCATTACGGACTATCGCTGATCCTTGGAGGCGGAGAGACCTCCCTCTGGGAACTCACCGGAGTCTATGCCTCATTGTCGAGGGCGCTGGGGAGGTACTCAAAGGAGAAGAGATATGTTACAGGCGATTACCATCCTCCGCTGCTGACTCATGTGGAAGATGATGAAAAGAAAACTGATGAAGATGAAACCCCTGCCCTTTCGGCCGGATCGATTTGGCTGACCTATGAGGCACTGAGGAAAGTGAACCGTCCGGAGACCGAGGCCGGATGGCAGTATTTCGCCTCAACACCGGAGCTGGCGTGGAAGACCGGCACCAGTTTCGGGTTCAGGGATGCATGGGCGGTTGGCACCACTCCCGGATATGTGATAGCAGTCTGGGCAGGTAATGCCGACGGTGAAGGCAGGCCCGGGCTGACCGGGGTATCGGCAGCGGCTCCGGTGATGTTCGATCTTGCAGGGATAATGAAGGAGGGTGAATGGTTTTCACCACCCTATGAGACGCTGACCTCAATTGAAGTATGCAGCGAGAGCGGTCACAGGGCCGGACCGGATTGTCCTGAAAAAGTTGAAGTGTTTGCATGCCCCGGCGGACTCAGAACAGAAGCCTGCCCGTATCACACAATTGTCCATCTCGACCGGAGCCGGAGCAGGCAGGTTAATGCCGGGTGTGTACAAGCCTCAGAGATTTTAAATGAGCCATGGTTCATCCTGCCTCCGGCAATGGAGTATTTCTACCGGCAGAAGCACCCGGGATACAGGCCGCTTCCTCCCTTTGCACCGGGATGTGAACCCGACAAGAGCCGGCCGGTGATGGAGTTTATATATCCCACATCAGGGATAAGGATCTTCATACCCCGCGATCATACCGGGGAACTGACCAGAGTGATAGCGGAAGCGGTTCACAGGAATCCTTCCGAAAAGCTATTCTGGCATCTTGACGAGGAATATATCACTTCAACAACATTCATCCACCAGACAGAGATCTTTGCATCTCCAGGAAACCACAGGCTGACAATAGTGGATGAGAGCGGCAACATGGCAACCTGTTCATTTGTGATAATTGCAGATTCCAAGTCACCCCTTTACCCCCAAACCCCCCAAGGGGGGCTTTAAGAATCAGATAATGAATATTTTATAATATTTTTGAAAGGAAAAACGACCAATACTCATAAAAATGAAAAAATTAGTCTTTCTGATCATCTTGCTGATCTCATCTGTTTCAATCAATGCACAGAATGAGATCAAGAACCTGCTTGAAGAACTAGCCGACATTGCAGGTGTCGATGTCAATCTTACAGGATCAGCCTTTAAATCGACCAGGCTGATGAACGGTCACTCCACCGAAAGGATGGTTCCCGCGGAGCTCGATTTCAGGGTATCTCACCGTTTCGGCCGTCTGAACATGGGAGCGTATGAATTTTTCGGCCTCGATCAGGCCAACATTCACTTCGGCCTCGATTACGGGATCACCAAATGGCTTATGTTGGGCGTCGGAAGAGGCACCTATGAAAAGACCTTTGACGGTTTTGCCAAATTCTCGGTTGCAAGGCAGTCGGGAGGGGAAGCCAATCTGCCCGTGTCGGTGTCGCTTCTCTCATCAGCTGCTTACCGGACGATAAAACCCGGCGTAGGCGACGAGTACACCTTCAATGAGAGAATGTCGTATGTAGGGCAGCTTCTGGTTTCAAGGAAGTTCAACGAGAACTTCTCCCTTCAGCTGATGCCCTCGGTAGTGAGCAGGAATGTTGACAGGACCGAACCCGATCTGCTGTGGGCGGCAGGAGCCGGCGGAAGGGTTAAGCTTTCCAGGAGTATAAGCCTGAATGCAGAGTATTACTACAGCTTCGATCCCGGAACATACATGGGATCAGAAGTGTACAATCCGCTTTCGATCGGGTTCGACATCGAGGCCGGCGGACATGTTTTCCAGCTTATCTTCACAAACTCACTGGCAATGATCGAAAAGGGATTCATAGGTGAGACGACGGGCAGCTGGGGAAAAGGCGATATCCATTTCGGGTTCAATATATCAAGAGTCTTTAACCTTAAATAAGCCGGGGGAAGGAACAGGCTTAACAGTGGTTAAACGGTACGCGGTACGCGGTATGCGGTGCGCGGAGATAAGTTTTAAGGATTATCTTTGTCAGCTATGCTACCAAATGTTAAGGAAGAATTATTTCCCGTGGTTGATCCGGACGGAAATGAGATTTCCCGGGCTCTCCGAAGGGTGTGCCACGACGGGAAGAGCATGCTGCTCCACCCTGTTGTCCACCTGCATCTTTTCAATGAAAGAGGTGAGCTCTATCTTCAGCTAAGGGCGAAAACGAAGGATCTCCTCCCGGGGTACTGGGATACATCGGTGGGCGGGCATATGGATCCGGGAGAAACGCCTGAAGAAGCTCTCAGAAGGGAAGCGCTTGAGGAACTTGGACTGCAGGACTTCACATTCAGGCAAATCGATAAATACATCTGGAAATCGATCCGGGAAAGGGAGCTGGTCTACTCATTCACAGGCAGCTCCGAAAGCATACCTCTTATAAATCACGACGAGATCGATGACGGCAGGTTCTGGCCGGTTCAGGAAATCACCGCCAACCTGGGAAAAAACATCTTCACGCCAAACTTCGAATATGAGTTCGGGAGGTTTTTTCGTAAATTGCATTAATAACTAAACACCTGGATCACTTAATTTCCATTTAACGTTCCACCCCCCCACCCCCCTAAAGGGGGGCTAACCAATCAAACCGATTCTCTATGAAAAAGTCACTTCTGACCCTCATTATCGCGACAATCTGCCTGGCATGCTTTTCCCAGAAATCTTCAGTAAATACCGGACGGTTTAAAAAGACCGCTTATGATCTGTCGGTTCCGCCGAAACCAATCGACCCGCAGATCGTTCAGGATCAGGATGACATGACATGGGATGATTATAATTCTATACCCGGGAAAAACTGGGCCGAACCGTCACTCGAGCCGGGGAGAAAGTTCCGGATGGCGCTGGTGGCGGTTGACTTTCCCGATCAGCCCTTTGTAATAACACAGCCAAGGAAGTCGGAGCTCTTCGGAAATCCACAGATCGATCCCATCCTTAGGGAAGAAGTGCCTCAGTTCTATTCGGATTTCTGGCTTAAGCCATCTGAAGTGAATCATGGCCAGACGATCAACGGATACTGGATGGAACAGTCGCAAGGCAGGTTCGGCATCACTGCACTTGAT
Organism: Bacteroidales bacterium; assembly: GCA_034004115.1. Lineage (GTDB taxonomy): Bacteria > Bacteroidota > Bacteroidia > Bacteroidales > VadinHA17 > LD21. Next base: position 27,765 of record JAVEXG010000028.1, read on the forward strand.
GCCTTCGGTCCTTACAGGATGCCTGCAAACCTGTGGGAATACGGCCTCAACGAATGGGGCCAGCACGACTTCACTCCCGACGGACGGCGGCCGTCAAAGAGGATGGAGCGGCATGTGGATTCTATCTGGAAGGCGGACAAGGGAGACCTTAAATCGCAATATGATGCAATTCTCAGGATTTATGCAGGATATGATGAAACAGGAGTGTGGCAGGAGTTCGGTGAGATGAAGTTCCTGTCGAAGGATGACATCCCGCCTGAATGGGGAAATCCGGATACCACAAAGCCTCGCTGGGCGGCAACACGCTATGTGCCGTGGACATCGTGGAAGGCTGCCCAGATGCAATGGGGGCTATCGTCGATTCGGCAGGGAGAGAACTCCGGAACCATAACCCACGAACTTGGCCATTATGCATTTTCAATTGGAGACAACAACAACAATCCCTATGTCGAACCGTACAGGAGAGTGGGCTCGGGAACATGGGACATGATGGATCGGGGCTGTTTCAACGGACCGGGCGGACCGCACATGAGGTGGGTGGTTCCTCCAACGATGGGAGCAGCAATGCCTGCCGGACTGATGCTCCGGAACAGGATGATAAACGGTTTTCTCAACAAGGAACAGGTACTCACCCTTAGCCGGGAAGAGCTGGCAAAATCGGGTCCGGTGGTGGCAACTGTCACTGCCAGGGCTGTTGAACCCCTGCCCGGATCCTTCGCAGGCATAGTAGTAAGGCTCGACGGCGCTGAACCTCACGACAGAACACCGGTTGACGATCCCGCAACAAATCCGCTGTCGCCCGGTATACCGAATTACGATTTCTATTCACTCGAGGTGGTTCAAAGGATAGGCTACGACTCCTTCTGTCCCGACAACGGGGTGCTGCTGGCAAAGAACAAGGACAAGGAGAGTCGTAATGGCGGCCCCAACGGATTCAACTGCTTCAATTGGGTGATTGATGCACACCCTGAGGATATCAATATGGTTGATTATGTCAGGCCCGACGGGCAGAAAGTTATGAGGACAATAGCCGACTACAGGCAGCTCAACGATGCACTGTTCCATGCCGGGCTCAATTCGGGAAGCCTTGCGGAGTGGACCGATGAGCATAACCGGCTTCATTTCTACATTATTGATCAGAAAAGAAATGAGGACGGTATACTGTCGTATGAACTGGGGATAAGGTCACTGGATGGATCAGGTCCTCAAAGGAGAGGAGTGTCGGTCACTCCGCCGAGGGCTAAGAAGATCTCAGGAGAAGGCGGGTACATACGCTTCACTGTTAAGAACACAGGTGAAGCAGCGGATACATCTGAGCAGCCTGGCAGCGACATCTTCAGGATCACTGCAGAATGCGAAGGAGAAGGATTCTCAGTATCAATTCTGAACAGTTTCATTTCGCTCCGGCCCGGAGAAACGGGTGAAGTGCCGGTATACATTTCGGTTGACAGGGAAACAGCCAGAAAGGCGAAAATCAGGCTGACAGTCAGGTCGGAAAGTAATCCTCAGCTGGAAGTAACCGAAACACTGGCAATAAAAAAGAATATTGGAGGCGGAAATCGATAATAATAAATAAGAAAACAACAATAATCTTACTTTGCTAATAATCAATCCCTTCCCCTCCTGTTTTGTGCGAAAGACACCCAAAGTTAAGATGAGTTTAATATTTCCAGGACCTTCTGCCGCACCAAACATAAATTCAACCTATTCCGACACCTGGGGTATCGACTTCCAGTAGCCCGGGTCTCGCCCCGGGAAGAGAGCACCACACACCATGTACAACCCCGGAGGGGTTGACTTTCAATTACATGTAAAAACTGAAGGCCACCCCTCCGGGGTCGGATTGGTATTATTGCCCCTACCCCGGGGTGAGACCCGGGCTACTGGAAGGCCAGCCCTCAAGGCTGGAGATCCCGGTTACTGCCCTTACCACGACGAACAAACATCCAAAACAACACGGTTCTGAGAGCCCCCTCTCTGTTTCCGGGACTTTAGTCCCATAATAAGCCAAAATTCACTATCTTTAGATTATATAACATTTGCAAATGAGTATAACTGAAAAAATACTTGAACTGGATAATGAATTTGAGGCCAGCCTTATCGACGGGCTTCTGAATGAGAGAGGTATTCCGCATCTGATAAAGTCGTTTCACGATTCGGCTTATGACGGATTATTCCAGTCCCATTCCGGCTGGGGCCGGCTGGATGCTCCGGAAGAATACCGGGAGGAAATCATTAAGATATACAATGAGATGTCTCCGCCGGACGATCTGCCTCACGATGCCGAGCTGCCTCCGGAAGCTTAGTCTTCTTCCTCCTTCTTCTTTTTCCTCGAAAAGATTCCCTTTTCAAGTCCCTTGATCAGAAGAAGGTTGAGTCCTCCTATAATCACCATCCCCACAATCAGCAATGCGTAGGCAGTTTTCCAGTTGCCCTCGCCGCCTGTCATCATGGTCCATTCCGACATCCCCCCGATGCTGGCTATAAGAGTCAGCGGCATGAATACCGTGGTAATGAGAGTCAGCCGTTTAACTGTGGAATTCGTCTCGTTCGACATCTGAGTCATCTTGTTGTTGAGCAGAGATGTATAGAGCTCCATAAGACTGGTCTCAATTTCACGGTATGTCTCTGTAAGCTCGAAGAATTTTGAAAGGTGGTCGTATATGTCCCTGAACGGCACAACTGCCTTTTCAGGAATGAAAGGACAATCGAGGCGGTTGATCTTGACCAGTATTTCACGTTCGTGGTAAAGGCTTTTCCTCAGCATCACCAGGCTTCTGCGAAGATGGATAAGCTGCATGGGTTGGAAGGCTGAGACATCGTCCATAAGGAGGTCTTCGGCCTCTTCGAGTTCATCTTCCATTGTGTCGAAAGAACTGTATTTCTGATCAACAAGGAAGTCGAGAACCTTATGGAGCAGCATTGCAGGGCTGGTTTTAGCATTCAGGGTATCATGCTCCACAAGATCGGCAACGTTCTTCAGGGGCCGCCTGTCTTCCGAATTATGACCGCTGACCGTTATCAGGAAGTTCTTCCCGATGAAGAAATTCACCTCATCGGTGTAAAGGGTTCTGTCCTCGTAGCTGAAAGCATTGAACAGAATGAAAGTATTATTCAGGAAGTGCTCGATCTTCGGAACCTGCTTATCGTCGAAGCAGTCCTCCACCGACAGGGGGTGAATGCCGATAAGATCGATAAGATTATTGAGCTCATCCTTCCTCGGCTGGTAGTAATTCAGCCAGATGAAACCTCCCTCCCTCAGCGCCGTGACTGCTTCCGCGAGTGATTCGACTCCGTAAAAAAGGCCTGACTGGGAAAAATGATAAAATTTTGATTCTGACATTGGATAGGCGTTTATAGTAACAGCCGGAGTCCGGTAACCGCTTTGAAAATTAAAATCCAAATTACAACAAAATCGGATATGAGGTGCTAATGAAGGGGAGTAGTTATTGTTAACAAATTAACAAAGGTCCTGACTTATGACGTCTCGTTAAATTAGTGCGGGTTTATTTTATAACACACTGAATATGACTAGTAAAAAAATCTTCTTATTGGTTTTTACCTCACTAACGCAAATTTTTGTTCTGAGCGTTGAAAGAGGCCTGTCGACTTGAGAATAAGTTCAGAGGATTTTGGTGCCAATCAGGTATTTAGTGTATCTTTAACAGGCTGATATATAATCTCGTAACTTTCCCCTCCTTTCCAAGGCTCATCTTTATACACATTTTTTATCATTAGCCTGTAGCAAACTGGGAACAAAAGGGATTTAGGTTATTCGTTGGAAGGAGATGCAATAAATTGCTTGTTCTGGTATAGGATACAGATAACAC
>JAVEXG010000170.1:0-6557 GCA_034004115.1 Bacteroidales bacterium
CATTCCTGCCGTCATCACTGACTCGATCAGGTAGGTATAAAATGAGCCTGAATACATAACTGACGCACTAATTGTCACAAATCAGGAATTAAAGGACAATGCAAAATAAGAAAAAATCCGGAAAATGTTCGATCATTTTCCGGATCTGTTCCGGCCGGGTGCTTTTCACAGGGCGCACTTCCGAAGCCCCTTATAAAGATCTAATAAGCGACTGTCCTGTGGGTCTTCCCGTAACTTTTTCTGCCGTTAGTCCTGCCGTTTGTTTTGCCGTTGGTTCTGCCGGTTTTCCATGCAGGCTTCTTGCCGGGATATGCCTTTTCGCCCCGTTCTTCACTCTTTTCCTGGGCGATCTGAACCACAACCCTTTTGCCCATGTATTTGGCATTTTTCATGGCTTTTATAAGTTCATCGGAATAACCGGCTTCGACTTCGAAAAATGAGAAGTCCCTGTAGAGGTCGATCTTTCCTATCGGGACTTTCATGCCCCTTGTATTGGAATTGATAAGGCTTATAAGCTGATCGGGGAAAAATTCGTCGGCTTTCCCGAAATTTATAAAGAGCCTGGTATAGTTGTCATTCATCTGGCTGTATGAGCCTTTCTTTCCTGATCTGCTCCATTTCTCTTCCTTCGGGGAAGCAGGTTCAATAATATCCTCTTCATTGCGGTAATCGTCGAGGAACCTGTCGAATTCAAGCGAAACCACCCGCCTGATCAGTTCATCCTTGTCGAGGGTTTCGAGTCTGGCCTGTATTTCCGGCAGCAGTTTTTCAATTTCCTTATGACCTGTTTCCACGGTCTCGAGTTTATCAACCCACCTCGAAAGCTGTTTGCCGCAAATCTCGCTTCCTGTAGGAACAGGCAGCGAATTGAACGACTTATTTACAAGTTTTTCTATGCGGTGCAGACTGTTCTTTTCCCTCAGATGGACCAGAGAGACAGATATTCCTTTTTTCCCTGCACGGCCTGTACGGCCGCACCTGTGGGTATATACTTCAGTATCGTCGGGCAGGCTGAAGTTAATTACATGAGTCAGGTCATCAACATCCAGTCCGCGGGCCGCAACATCGGTGGCAACAAGCAGGCGTAGGTTTCGCGACCTGAACTTGTTCATAACTGCGTCGCGCTGCGACTGTGAAAGGTCGCCATGAAGGGCATCGGCATTGTAGCCGTCGTTTATAAGCCTGACTGCCACATCCTGTGTTTCCTTACGGGTACGGCAGAAGACTATCGCATATATATCGGGCTCAGAGTCGGCAAGACGCTTCAGCACCCTGTATTTGTCCTTCGCGTGAACCACGTAGTAATTGTGGCTTACATTTTCAGCAGAGGCGTTTTTCCGGCCGATGAGTATCTCGACGGGATCGTTCATGTATTTCCTGGCAATTGAAGATATCTCCTTCGACATAGTAGCTGAAAAGAGGAGGGTCCTTCTGTTTCCCGGAACCTCTTCAAGGATTTCATTTATGCTGTCGAGAAAACCCATGTTTAGCATTTCGTCGGCTTCATCCAGGATAACTGTCCGGACTTCCGAAAGTTTTGCTGCCCTTCTTCCGATAAGGTCGATAAGACGTCCCGGTGTTGCAACGATGATATGAACACCGCGTTTCAGCTCCCTTATCTGGCTGTCGATCGGGGCACCGCCATATACCGCAAGGATCCTGAGACCGCCGGTATGCTTTGAATAATTGTTCAGATCGCTTGTGATCTGCATGCATAATTCCCTGGTAGGACATAATATAAGAGCCTGTGTGGCTGTTTTTTCTGTATCGGTTGCCTGAACAAGCGGCAGACCGAAAGCAGCCGTTTTCCCTGTGCCGGTTTGCGCAAGGGCAATAATGTCAGTGTCGTTTCCCAGCATCAGGGGAATAACCTTTTCCTGAACAGGCATAGGAGCGGTAAATCCGAGTTCCTCAATTGACCTCAGGATGCCGGGAGTAAATCCCATTTCTTCAAATTGTATCATTAAATATTTTTATTCGTGGCTCCGGGAGCGGTATCTTTATATTCCCGGCTGAAGTGAACTCAAATGCAGACAGGGCTATATGCGTAAAAACGCTTCTTGGAAATCACTTTGTTAACAAGGGCGCAAAGATAATCAAATATTCCTGATCAGGAAATCAATAAAAACTTGTGAGGAATAAAGGCAATTAAAAGATTGTTGAAGCTTATTTCTCTTCCTTGAAGAGCCTAACATTGATAGCTGCTATGCCTTTGGGACCCTTTCCCTTTTCAAAGGCAACGATGTTGTCCTCCTTTACGGGTTCCTGAACATCGCTCGCATGGAAGAACAATCGCATGTTCGATTCCAGATCGCGTATGAATCCAAAACCTTTTGAATCGTTGTAGAATGTGACAACACCCTTCCTGTGAAAGTCGGGAGCATCTTCAGGATTGGTCCTGATTACCTGTATCTCAATGTCTTCTGCAATCACTTCCTGTTTTTTTCTGGTGGGATCGGGAGGAGTCGATGATATTACTCCAAACTCATCAACATAGGCAATCATATCGTCGAAACTGCTCTTGCCGCTATCTGTTTTCTTGAGGGCACGCTTCTTTTCCTTATCCTTTCTCTTTTTTTCTTTTTTCTTCCTGACTTCTTTTTTGCCTAATGTTTCCTGAGATCTTCCCATAAGTGATTTTTTTTGTTTACGAATCCTGAATGTCCCTGCTTAAGGATTAAGCAGAAATTTCCTGCAAAGATACTCAAAAAATTAACATTAATAACCTGCCCCGGATTTAACTTCAGGCTGAGTTAATTAAAGTTGCAACGGTTCAAAAATCGGAATATCTTTGGTTCCCGGTCGGTTAAGTTTAACTAATAAAGGTCAGGACTATGATCAAAAAAAGCACAATCCTTGATTTCCTCAGGAATATTGAACTTTTCAGGAACCTCGATGAAGTTGAACTCAGGGAGCTTTCCCGGAGTGTCACCGAAAAACACTGCGATGCAGGCGAGATACTCTTCAGGGAGAACAGTCCCAGAGAGGACATATTCCTGATATATGACGGGGAGGTGGAGCTTTTCAAGCGCGATTCGTACGGCGTTGAGGTGAGGCTGGCCATTTTCGGCAGGGGTGACTTTCTGGGCGAAGGCATACTCGATCGGGGGTCGGTTCATTCCACATCATCGAGAGCGATTAGAAAATCAATTCTTCTTGATGTAAACAGGGAATTCTTTGGCTTCAATGCCGGGACCACACTTAAGATCCTTTCGAACATTACCGGTATTGTATCAAGGAGGATGCGGAATGCCAACACCAGGATGATGAATCCCGCCGCCCAGTATGTTTCTGGAAAGACGAGGGTGGAAAGCGATCTTCTCGGTGAACGGGAGGTGCCCTATGAATCGTATTACGGTGTTCAGACTCTGAGGGCGGTTGAGAACTTCAACATCACCGGGATAACTCTCAATTTCTTTCCATCACTGATCGAAGCGCTTGCCATGGTTAAGGAATCGGCGGCCGAGGCCAACTGCCGGCTCGGACTTCTCGACACTTCAATCAGGGATGCAATCGTGCTTGCCTGCCGTGAGATCAGGTTCGGAAAATACCACAATCATTTTGTAGTCGATATGATTCAGGGAGGAGCCGGGACGTCGACAAATATGAATGCAAACGAGGTGATTGCAAACCGTGCTCTTAAGATTCTTGGACACAAGCGGGGAGAGTACAAATACTGTCATCCGAACAACCATGTGAATCTGTCGCAGTCGACCAACGACGCTTATCCGACAGCGATCAAGATAGCTCTCTACAACTCAAATAAAAACCTGGTAATGGTGCTTACTAAGCTGGTGGCATCGTTCAGGAAGAAGGGAAAGGAGTTTTCTCACATCATAAAGATGGGAAGAACCCAGCTTCAGGATGCAGTTCCGATGACTCTGGGCCAGGAATTTGAAGCTTATGCCGTCACTCTCGAAGAAGAGATTGAAAGACTCGACCTGAACGCAACACTCTTCCTGGAGATCAATATGGGGGCAACGGCAATAGGTACGGGAATCAATACCGAACCTGGCTATGCTGACCTGGTTGTGAAATACCTGAGAAAGATTTCCGGACTGAATCTGATGCTTTCATCCAACCTTGTGGAGGCAACCCAGGATACCGGGTCATTTGTAATGTATTCATCGGCTGTGAAGCGGCTGGCCATCAAGCTTTCAAAGATATGCAACGATCTGAGGCTGCTGGCGTCAGGTCCGAGAGCCGGGTTTAACGAGATCAACCTGCCTCCGATGCAGCCGGGTTCATCAATAATGCCCGGAAAGGTAAATCCTGTAATCCCTGAGGTTGTAAACCAGATAGCTTTCAAGGTGATTGGCAATGACCTTACAGTTACAATAGCTTCCGAAGGCGGTCAGCTCGAGCTGAACGTGTTCGAGCCTGTCATAGTGCACTGTATCTTCGAATCGGTGGAGATGCTTATTAACGGCATGAATACCCTGCGTCACCGCTGTATCGAAGGGATCACAGCCAACGAGGAGCGCTGCCGCGAACTTGTTCAGAACAGCATAGGGATAATTACAGCGCTTGTGCCGTACATAGCTTACCAGGACCTTAATTCAATCGCCAGGGACGCCCTTGCCCTTAACCTGTCGGTCTATTCCCTGGTCCTGGAAAGGGGATTACTGTCGAAGGAAAAGCTTGATCAGATCCTCGCTCCGGAGAATATGATCAAGCCTGTCAAACTAAAGTGAAACTTTTGACCGATTACTTACCGGGACTTCCGGGTGCAGGTCAGCCGTTTACTTCCTTCAGAATTTCTTCAATGTCGTCGACGCAGCCGCCGCATACGGTCCCTGCCTCAGTGGCATCCTGAACCTCTTCAAGTGTCTTCAGCCCCTTTTCCTTTATGGCTTTTACGATCTCGCTTTTCATTATGCCGTTGCAGTGGCAAATTTCAATATCTTCCATGAGTTTGGTTTTATGTTAAATGAGTGTCGGTAATCATTAATAAGAGATTGCCATGTTTATATTAATAATCTTATAATTATAATAACCAATATGTTATCCTTAATTTAATTAACCCCCTTTCCCGTCCCGCAATGCGGGAGGCTTCCCGCTCCGTCCCCCCTGGGGGAAGGTTGGGAAGGGGGTATTGATAAGAGTAATTATTAATTATTGCCGATAGTCTTTTTATTTTATTCTGTAAGGTGCAAATATAACAATCTTCAGGCTTTTTCATTCCTTTTTGTTCCTTCCCGTCAGCTTCAGCAGAACGTGAACAAACAGGTAGATAACCAGGATGACCAGGAAAATTGCCGCCATTCCCATGCCGGCAAGCTTCAGTGAATTTATTAAATCATTGTTCATAATATACCTCCTACATAAATCCGGGTACAAGACTGATAACCACGCCGCCGGCTATCACCGACGCAATCTGTCCCGCTACATTCGCTCCTGCTGCATGCATAAGCAGATGGTTCTGCGGATCAGCTTCAAGGCCCATCTTCTGAATGACTCTCGACGACATCGGGAAAGCCGAGATACCGGCGGCTCCGACCATCGGATTTATTTTCTCCTTCAGGAAGAGGTTGAGGAACCTGGCAAAGGTGGCTCCGGCCATTGTGTCAAAAATGAATGCCACCAGTCCAAGCAGCATTATAAGTATGGTCTGCAACGAAACGAACGACTCCGCTTTCATGCTTGCAGCAATTGTGATGCCCAGCAAAAGGGTGATAAGGTTAACCAGTTCCTTTTGTGCCGATTCCGAAAGCGACCTGAGCACTCCGCATTCCCTGACAAGGTTGCCGAACATCAGGAAGCCGACAAGAGCTATCGATGCAGGTGCGACAAGTCCGGCGATTATTGTGGTAACGATAGGGAAGAGTATCCTGGTAAGCGGTGTAACGCTCTTCGGATTATATTTCATTCTTATCTTCCTTTCCTTATCGGTTGTGCAAAGCCTGATAGCGAAGGGCTGGATGATGGGTACCAGAGCCATGTAGGAATAGGCTGCGATTGCTATCGGGCCTATGTACTGGCTTTTCAGAACTTGCGAAACGAGTATCGATGTAGGTCCGTCGGCTGCGCCAATGATACCAATCGAAGCGGCATCCCTGAGATCAAAACCTAGCAGTGTTGCAATGATTACTGTTGCAAAGATCCCGAATTGGGCAGCTGCCCCGAAAAGAAGCAGCCTGGGATTGGAGAGGAGAGGACCAAAATCGATCATCGCGCCTATCCCGATGAAGAGAAGAATGGGCATGGCTTCCGAGGCCTCGATTCCCACACTGAAGAGCCAGTCGATGATTCCCCTTACTTCACCGATGCCGGGAAGAGTCTGGTTCAGGACTCCCGACAGGGGCAGGTTGACCAGTATGGCCCCGAATCCCATCGGGAGTAACAAAGGCGGTTCGAGCTTCCTGTCGATTGCCAGGTAGATGAGGAGACCGCCGGTAATCCACATTACTATCTGCTGCCAGGTAATGCTGGTGATTCCATCCAGTAAGAATTCCATTTCAGGTTTGGTTAGTTTTGATACTCCGCACAGATACGGAATCAGCAAATATACCGAATTAAACATGATAATGTTCCGGTGGAAGAAAAGTAGCACGAAG
>JAVEXG010000171.1:0-6553 GCA_034004115.1 Bacteroidales bacterium
TCCTGTTTTTAAATTGATTTTTCCCATAGTTTTTATATTTTTTCAATGTTGCCGGGCAGGGAGTTACCAGCCTGCATAGTTTCCTTTTAAACCAACACATATCAAACCTCCGAAACGATACAGGAAATGTGATTTTTTGTCACGATACGGGGCACAAGGCGAGCGGCACAACATGTTCACCGTAGCTTTAGCGAAAGTGGAGGGCGCAAGGCGCAGGGCACAGGGCTCAGGGCTCAGGGCAGTACATCGCCCATAGACTTAATATTCCTGTCAGCGCTTAACAACCAGCTTTCCTGTAAGTAAGTTCTCTCCGTATTTCACTCTCACCATGTATATTCCTTCCTGCCAGCCGGAGGTATTTATAATTGTTTTATTGTCTTTCAGGCTGGTCTTTTTCTCTTTCAGCATCATGTTGGGAGCATAAATCTCCAGGTCCCAACCCGAAACCGACGGCTCTTTTTCATCTGACGTTTCGATTGTAAGTGTGACTTCTCCGGCGGCCGGATTCGGGAAGATCGAAAGACCTTCGGAATCATATACTTCAATACCGGTCACTGTATAATTGCCCCATCCGCATGTGTTCTGTCCGCGTACGACAAGCTGGTAATTACCTGCATTGTAAAAGGCGATGTCGGCGGTCCATCCGTTATCATACACCGAATTACCATTCATGGGGTTGAGTGTCCAGCTATAATCACTGACTCCCATAGCGGGATTGTTGGGTTGTGCATAATAAGCTGCCCACTGGTTATTTGGTGTAGATGTTGGTCCTGAAACAGAACTGATTACCGGGGTGCCTGCCCAGACAGGTTTATCTGTCAGGGTAACACTGCCGCAGTCTGTGATCAGGGTGGCTCTCACCCAACTACTGCCGGAGCCGGTGGAAGTAAAGGTACAGGGATTGGATCCCTGTTCAGAAGTACGGGTAAGGTACGGGCCCTGGTTCCATACAATATTTGCTCTGGTTGGAAGGTTGTTAACAGTAAATGAGGCGCCGGAGGAGCAGACAAAGAAGGGTCCGGTAACAGGTCCGGCAATCGCTGCAAGATTTGGTTCGCCGACTGCCGTATAAGCAACAGAAGTTGATGCGGGCGCCGATGGAACCCATGTGTTAAGGGTTTGCCCCAAAAGATTATAACGAACATAATAGGTTGCATACTCAATATCAAAACCTGTATTGGAGACATTGGTTATTATACAAAAGGGGCGTCCGTTATTTGGATTGCCATAGCTCAGGCTTTTGCTTTGCCTCTCCCGCATCCATACCTTAGGCGGTGAGCAGAAAGGAATATTAAAATTAACATGTCTTGTGATCTTGTATTGATCAACGCTTAAATACGTGCCGGGAGCAAGACCCCAGCGTCCGTCTGTCAATATCCATTGATCTAAGGTTTGTATTTTAACGGAGGCTCCACCCGTAGAGGTATAATGATACAGTTCATTAGGTTCATCAAGCAACTGCAATGCGTTATAGGCATTTACTTTTCCGTTACCTGTTTCTTCATCCCATCTTGTACCATAAAATTCAATATCATCAGCAGTTGTGTCAAGTATGTGTTTAACATCATCATTAGTTAAACTAAAACCTCTGTCCAAACCTTGAGATATTACTAAACCAGCTACACCTGAAACAACCGGAGTAGCTGAGGAAGTACCACCAAGAGAAGCATAGCCATTATTTCTTGATGTTGTATTATAAGAACCAGGGGCGGAGACATCGATGTGTGAACCGGTGTTGGAAGTGCTAACTCGTCGTAATGAACTATTAATCTGCCCGACACCAATAACCTCATAGAAGCCGGCCGGATATTCAACAGGATTGCCCTGCTGATATTCATTGCCCATAGCCGCGACCAGTACTACATTATTCTAATAAGCATTGGCGATTGCATCATATAATACCGATAATTGCTGAGGAACAACAGCCAATGTATATCCCAGCCCCGAAATTCCATAACTCATATTAATAACATGAGCCCCATGGCTAACTGCATAATCAATTGCCATCGCGGTTGAAGATGGTAATGCCGTAGTGGAAAAATCAAATATTGTACCGATAAAAGGATAGGATATTGTAAAGCTTGAAACCATTTTAAGAGGCATAATCTTGCAGTTCCACATAATACCTGCAACGCCTGCGGAATCATTCGTAAGAGCGCCGATAGCGCCGGCAACTTTGGTTCCGTGGTCAGCATAACTTAAAGGATTATTATCAGGCAGGTCGTCCATCGGGTCAGAATCAAAATCTCCGAAATCGTACCCTGCTATAACCCGGCTTCTATTACCCGGATCAAGATCGGGATGATTGTAATCAACTCCTCCATCAGCTACAGCAATTATCACATCATTTCTTCCTCTGTTTATATCCCAGGCTGCTTCAGCATCAATGTCCGCCAAAGGATTCGAGATGGATTTAAGATGCCATTGCGACCCATTAACGAAATATGGATCATTGGGGGAAATTGAGGGCTTTACACGTAACGGCAGCTCTACAAATGCCTCTTTTACACCTTTTTGCTCTTTTAACAGGCATACAAGTTCTTCGGCCCTTGCTTTTCCTTTGACTGAGATTAATCGCCATCCTTCCAGAAAATAGTGATTTTTATTTTTAATAACAGGAGTTTGAATCAAGCCCAGCGAATTATATCTGTTACGGAAAATCGCCTGCATCACATGAACATCGTAATGCTCGAGCAATTCTCTTACCTCTTTTATTTTCACACTGCCGGTTGGTACTGTGAAGGTAGTTCCAGAAATGATGCTACTGTCAAAATGAGCAATCACCCTTACATTTTCAACTGATGTTGAAACGTTCACAGTTGATTTTCTCTGAAATGAAAACACGGTAAATGCAATGCATAATGAAATCAAGACAGAAAAGACAATAATTTTTTTCATTCTTTTCAGGTTAAAAGGTTAACTGGGCTTTATCTGAACCATCAATATTTATTTTCCACAAAACTTCCTTGGTGAAATCACTATTGGCATTGCTATACACTAAAAAATCGGATTCAGGCGACCATGACGGGTACTGCCCATAATCAAGTGTTTTTCGGTTGTTGCCGTTGATATCAATTATCGATATTTTGACATCACTACTCCAGGCTATTAGCCCCCCGTTTAGCGACCATTTGGCATTTCTGTCATCTTTTTTATCATAAGTTAGTTGCTGCTCCGAAATCAGAGCTGTATCAATAATAAATATTTCAATACTTTCCAATGATCTATTACCTTTCTCATATACTATTTTTGATCTGTCAGGAGACCATGAGGCATACATGCCGTTATTTGTAGCAGGAAGTAAGATCCGTGTAACAGATAAGAAATCAGGAGTTACCTTAAATACTCCTCCATCATCTGTTAATGGAGCACTGAAAATAATCTCAACACCATCTGAAGACCAGTCGGGTTCATGCAAGGGAAGATGGGAGAAGCCAGGCAGTCCATTAAAAGTTCGGATGCCATCGCCATCAACATCAATAATTTGTAATATTCCATTTGAACTAAACACCAGGCTTCGTCCGTCAGGAGACCAATCGGGGCTAATATGGTCACCCCGTAATATAAGATTTCTGTTGGTTCCATCAATATCCATTACATACAATCCTGTAGGATAGTCAACAGGTTCAGGGTATTCCAGGCATCTGTGATAGTAAGCTATGCGCGTACCATCAGGAGATACAGCAGGATATTGGTCAGCACTTATGGAAATATACTTTTCATAGCTGGCAGGGTCGATATTATTATTTTCACATGATTGAACAATAACAACAAAAATAAACAATCCCAGGATTTCATAGACATTTCTACATCTGATTCCAAACATAGCTCTACGATATTAAAATAACTTGAATAACTTGGAGATCCGCATTGGTAAAAACAATAAGATTAAATTGACTATCACACCCACAAGATAATCCCGGCTGATGACATTTCCAAATATTTTCCGTGTAATTCTTCATGGTTGCCGGGCGGAAAATTTCCCATCTGCCTTGTTTCCTTTTAAACCAATACGTAACAAACCGGCGAAACGTTACAGGAAAAACGAATATTATGGAGGGCGCACTGTGTCCAGAGTAGCTTTAGCGAAAGTGGAGGGCACAGGGCACAGGGCTCAGTGCTCAGGGCAGGGCAGGGCAGGACATCGCCCCTAATACATTGCCTATAATACATTGTATCTTTCTACCGCTTGTAAATTGTAAAAAAACAGCTTCGTTATACGAAATATTTCGGAACGATTCCTGCGATAATATTCGTAATTTGTTTAATACTAGGAGGCGGTGTCTTCTTCTGAACCATTACGCCCCATACGGGGCTTATAGGGTTTTTTGTCAATGCTAAACGGGGCGTACCCCGCCCTAAATCATGACGGCCCTACGGGACTATAGGAAACGGGTGATTGCAACAAAATGTCACGTTGTCTGCTCAGAATCATTGAATCCCACAGAGACCGGGATTGTGATCCGGGCAGGATAAGGCCGTAGGCCGAATAATAATTTAGGGATGGGCGCAGCCCGTCCTCAATGGCAACCCCTGACCGCAGAGCCCCGTATGGGGCGATATATCTTTTTCTGGAAAAACAATTCTGGCCCCGGAGGTTACGCTCCTTGCCGGGCCGCGGCATGAACAAGGATGCCTGAATTGTTTTTACTGATTTGCTTAAGAGAAATAAACCGATAATTATATTATCGCATAGGTAAAAAAATCCGATATAATTACCTATATGACAGTAAAAATATCGTAAAATGATTAATTTTAACGGGTTGTGTGGCAATGCTAAACGAGGCGTTGCCCCGCCCTAAAATGGGAAGAATTTTCCGGTTAGTTTATCGCCGTTGCCCTCACGGCAACATAAGGCCTTCCAGGCAGAGGTATCTCAGTCCTTCCGCTGAATTCACCTTCAACGGGAGTGATCGTCATGTTCCATGCATCGATGACTTCCAGTCTGAATTTAATGTCCTTCGGCAGAGTGAATGTTGCCATTGCCTGCTGACTGTTCCCGTAATAACACAGGTACCACTCCCTGTCCTTTATCAGCTGAGTCTCTTTATTCCAAAGGTTGTGAAGGGGATATACCCCTTCGGTCGGAGCCTCAGTCATGATCCTGTGAAGGAAGGCAATCCTTTCGGGGCTCTTTCCGTACAATTTTCCACCTTTTGACCACCACAAAATGCTTTCGGGATGAAGATAAGTCTCACCATGGGTGCAGTAAGCTCCCCGGCACCATGATATCCAGAACCGGTTCATCATTTCCTCCGGAGTAAGATTGCCCCAGTCGTTGGGAATATTGCCTTCATAAACGCATTCATCTATTATAACCGGCTTCCTGTACAGTTCCCGCCAGTCCTGAATGTCCTGCAGGTAGGCAGTCTGGATGCTGAGATGAGTTATCCAGGGCTTTGAGTGGTTGTACCATTCCATCCCGTTGTGGATGCTGCAAAGGTGTCCGTAGGAATCATAAGTCTGCAGGATACGGAAATACTTCTCCCATTCCTCGTCCGTTTTCCTCATTATATCATATTCATTTGCCATGCTCCACCAGACATTCCTGTAAGAAGAAATTCGTGCGATAAGATACCTCAGATAGAAAGAAGCCTCTTCGGTATTCATCTTGTCAAAGTTCCATTTGCCCATATCATAAGGGTGAAACAGGATCACATCGGCCTCAATGCCCAGTTTCTGAAGCTCCAGGATTTTCTGTTCAAAATTCCTGAAGAAGGCCGGATTGGGTCTTGAGAAATCCCATCCTTTTTCTTTTGATCCTTCGAAGGGATAGAGAGGAGGCTCGTTATTGATATAGACATAGTAATTTTTAGGCATAACGGTCATTCTGATCTTGTTGAAAGCCGTACCCGAAAGAGTGGCCAGCGTCTGGTTTACAAGCTCCTCAGGCTGATGGACCCATGCATAGCAGGTAGTTCCGACAGGAAAGTACGGAGTACCGTCGGCATATCCGAAATCGTAGGTGTTTCTGACTTTCACGGGACCATGATTGCCCGGAGAATTTGGGATACAGTTGAAGCTTCCCTTTTTTGAATCCAGTTCCCGGAGATTGCTTTTCGTTATGTAAGTCCATTTACCCGGTTCATCGGGCATGAATCTGATCCTGTAGATGCCGTCTCCGTCATAAAAGCCCTCGCAAAAAAGGGTTCTGTTCATCAGGCTGAATTCAGCAGTAAATTGCACATCCTTAAAAGGATTATCTGTTGCCGGGCCCTCCATCCGGAGTTCGAACACCGAATACTGTTCGACAGTCATACCGCTAAGCATGCCTGAGGCTAAAAAGAATATTGCAAGGATTGTACTCTTCATATTCAGATTATTTATAGGATTTCATAATTGCAGTTTACTTTTCTCCTGATTTATCAATTTGCTATACGCCGAAAAGCTTTTTTGCCTCTTCAAGCATCGATATAGTAGCGGTGGCGCCGCATCTGGAAATTCCGAGTTCCTTAAGTTTTAATAGTTCGGTAAGGGTCCTGACTCCTCCCGCGGCTTTCACTTTAACATGAGGTGCCGAATGCTTCCGCATAAGAATAATGTCATGAGCAGT
>JAVEXG010000172.1:0-6528 GCA_034004115.1 Bacteroidales bacterium
TCTTTTTTGTGTTTGCGATGTCGCTTGTACTGTGGAATGCAGGACTTCTGGGCGGACTGAGACGCTACGGAGAGATCGGCGTCAGACTGGCAATGGGTGAAGAGAAGGGACATGTATACAGAACCATGATTTTTGAATCGGTGATGATAGGACTGGCAGGTTCGGTTATAGGAACCATCCTTGGCCTGTTTTTTGCCTGGCTGTTGCAGAAGTATGGCATTGATATCTCCGGTATGATGAAAACATCCTCATTGATGATGCCCCCGACCATAAAGGCCAGGATCACACTGCCCGATTTCTACATCGGGTTCATACCCGGCCTGTTTTCAACTGTTCTGGGGACAATGCTCTCGGGCCGGGGGATATATAAAAGACAAACCGCAAGGCTGTTCAAGGAACTTGAAGCCTGAAAATCAAGAAACGATGAAGACAACAATAATATTACCCGCACTTTTCGCCCTGATCTCTCTCCCGCTAAGCGGCCAGACAGAGGCTGATGACATCCTTAAAAAAGTCGAAAACAACATGTCATCCGACAACAGGATTTACGAATCGGAGATGACTATCCATGGCACCAGAACAAGCAGGACAATTTCATCAAGGACCTATGTGGTGGGAAACAAGAAATCGTTTACCGAATACCTTGCCCCTGCACGCGAACAGGGAACCAAGATGCTGAAGCTGGAGAACCAGCTATGGATTTACTCTCCGTCAACCGACCGGACGATCCAGATTTCAGGTCATATGCTCAGGCAATCGGTCATGGGTTCGGATCTTTCATACGAAGATATGATGGACGACCGCAAGCTTACCGAAGTATATTCGGCAGCATTGGCAGGAGAAGAAGAAATTGAAGGAAGGAAGACCCGGATCCTCGACCTGACTGCGAAGGTTTCAGATGCAGCCTATCACCGCAGGAAAATGTGGATCGATGCGGAACGATTTGTCCCGTTGAAGGAAGAACTGTTCGCAAAAAGCGGTCAGCTTCTTAAACGGACCACCCTATCAGATTTCAGGGAAATCAGTGGACGCTGGTTCCCTCATACAATGATCTACAAGGATATGCTGAAGCAGGGCGACGGAACGGAGTTTAAGGTAACCAGCATCCGTTTCAACCAGGATATCCCCGAATATATCTTCACAAAAGCATCCCTGAAACAATAAACTAAAAACTTTTGCCGGGTCTTGACAAGTTTCGCAGAAATAACTTAATTTTAGTTGTTCTAACCAAATCTGATTTTATCAGTCTTTAACTGTCTAACATAATCAAAAGATGGCTGCAGAAACAACTCAGACACAACCCTCCAGATGGACGGGAGCCGTGAAAAAAACAAAGAGGATATTCAACTGGATACTGGGTATCCTGCTGGTTCTCATTGCCGTTTTCATTTACTTCAAGTACTTCTTCACCTACAGTGAAGGTTATCGCGCAGGGTTACTGCAGAAATTCTCGAACAAGGGAGTTATTTTCAAAACTTATGAAGGTGAACTGATCCTCAGCAGCGTCTCAAGTACGGCGAATGTTGCGATCGCTTCTGAAAAGTTTAACTTCTCGGTTCTTGGAAAAGATATGACACTCAGTTATGACACTCTCCAGGGCAGAAACGTGATTGTGCATTATATAGAGAAAAAGGGTGCTGTGCCGTGGCGGGGAGACTCAAGATATCTTGTGGACAGTATTGCCTTCAGAGACTGACTTTTATCCTGTCATACACGATGGCTGGACCTGCTAAACCATAGCCTAAGATGTCATCAACTGTTAAAGAGAATATCAAGAGTATTCTCCTTATTGTTTTGGGAATTTTTTCAGCAAGCTTCGGGCTTAAAGGATTTCTTATTCCAAATGAGTTCATCGATGGTGGTGTTACCGGTATATCCCTTCTGCTTTCATTCACTACTGAAATACCTCTTTCATTCCTCATATTTTCTATAAACCTGCCCTTCATTATCCTTGGTTATAACCAGATATCAAGGACCTTTGCCATCAGGGCATTCGCTGCTATAGCCGGACTGTCGGTCGTACTCGCAATAGTGCCATTCCCCGTTATAACCCATGACAAATTGCTTATTGCAATTTTCGGAGGTATATTCCTCGGAGCAGGAGTTGGCCTTTCAATGAGGGGAGGCGGCGTGCTCGACGGCACCGAAATACTTGCCCTCTACATCTGGAGAAAAAGGGAGATATCTGTCGGTGATATGGTGCTTGCCTTCAACATTGTAATATTTGCCTGTGCTGCCTTCATACTCGGAATTGAATCGGCTCTGTATTCAATACTGACCTACCTTTCTGCATCAAAAACTATCGATTATCTGATTGAGGGCTTCGAGGAATATACAGGGGTAACAATTATTTCGGAAAAAAGCTCCAAGGTGAAAAGAATCCTGATGACCAGGTTCGGCAGGGGAATCACTATCTACAAGGGAAAGAAAAGCATGATTGGCAAGGGCGCCGAAATCGATGGCGTTGCCGACACGGATATTATCTTTACAATAGTCACCAAGCTGGAAATCACCAAAGTAAAGAAACTTGTAAATGAAGTGGATGCAAACGCCTTTATCTACTGCACCCCTGTCAGCCATACAAAGGGAGGCGTCCTGAAGAAAAGGCCGCTTCACGATTAGATTGTCAGCGGAGTACTCTTACTTTATTACCTTCTTCATTATTCCAAGCACGCCCCTTATGAACGTGGCGCTGGTAAGCACCTTTACAACCGGGTTCACACCGGTCCTCCTGCGTGTTGTTCCTGATGGCCTCCTGCCCCTTTCCGCCTGCCTCCGCTCAGCCTCCTCAGCAGCTCTTTTTCCGGCCGTATCAATTTTATCATTCAGTATCTCATAGGCACTCTCCCTGTCGATTACCTGGTTGTACTTGCTGACAAGCTGCGACGACCTGTTTATTGAATCTATCTCCTCCGGAGCAAGAATGTCCATCCTGCTTTGCGGGGCTCTTACCATTGCAACCGCCAGAGGAGTCGGAATACCTTTTTCGTTAAGCACCGTTACGAGTGCCTCGCCTGTTCCAAGCGATGTAAGCACCTCATCTGTCTTATACCAGTCGGAAATCGGAAAGTTTTCAGCCGTGAGCTTGATGGCCTGCCTGTCAATTGCGGTAAAAGCCCTGAGGGCATGCTGAATCTTCAGTCCCAGCTGGGCCAGAACCTCATTGGGAACATCCATCGGGTTCTGGGTGACAAAAAAGACACCGACACCCTTCGATCGTATGAGCTTGACAATTGTCTCGATCTGGCTGAGAAGCGTCTTGCTGGCCTCCTTGAAGATCAGATGAGCCTCATCGATGAAAATCACAAGTTCAGGCTTATCCAGGTCGCCCCGTTCCGGCATTTCATTATATACTTCAGCCAGAAGGCACAGCATGAATGTGGAAAAAAGCTTGGGCCTGTCCTGGATATCTGTAAGCCTGATAATATTGATGTATCCCTTTCCGTCGGAGTCTCTCCTCATCAGATCTCTGATTTCAAACGACATCTCGCCGAAAAAGAGATCAGCATCCTGCTGTTCGAGCTCAAGAAGCTTCCTGAGTATCACTCCTGTCGACATTGCAGATACTTTACCATATTCGCGTTCAATTTCAGTCTTGCCCTCATCGGTTGCAAACTGAACCACTTTCTTCAGGTCCTTCAGATCGAGCAAAGGCATTTTATGGTCGTCGCAGTACTTGAATATAACCGCCATAACTCCGCCCTGGGTGTCATTCAGATCAAGAATCCTTGAAAGAAGCACCGGTCCGAATTCGGAAATAGTTGCTCTCATCCTTACGCCGGGCTGCTGAGAGATTGACATCAGTTCCACAGGGTATCCCTTCGTTTCATAGGGAACACCGATTTTAGCCATCCTTTCAGTAATAAACGGCTTCTCCTCTCCCGGTTTGGAAATGCCGCTGAGATCGCCCTTGACATCCATAAGCAGAACAGGAACCCCTTTTTCCGAAAGATGCTCGGAAATCACCTGAAGGGTTTTCGTCTTTCCTGTACCTGTGGCACCTGCAATAAGCCCGTGCCTGTTCATTGTTTTCAGGGGAATCCTTATCAGGGTATCACCTCCCAGGGGAGCTCCGTCAAGCATTGCCCCTCCAAGTATTATCGAGTCGCCCTTACATGTATATCCGGTATTTATATGCGCCGAAAATGAGTCTTTCTTATCCATGATTCTTATTGTTTTTACCCGTGTACGGAGGAATGCAATTTAGCACTTTAGGTTCAGTTTTCAAAAAAGGGAATAATATTCTGAAGCCCCGCCGGCAGCCGGAAAAATGTTTAATAACTTTTGAATAAACAGGAATCTTATGAATAAAACGACATAAAGGCCATACCAGGCGACAAACGGCTTAACTTATCATATGTATTGGCTATAACTCCGGACGAACATGCGTTTCCCGGACTTAAATTTCACCCCGTCATTCTAAAAAAACCAAATATATGTTATATTTGACATGAAAATGGTTTAAGAACATATACCTGGTTCACTTATATTAACACAATTAAATCTAATCTTATGGCAAAGTTTGAAGTTTATCAAAGCGGAAAAAACAATGAATTCCGTTTCCGCCTGAAGGCCGACAATGGCCAGACAATACTTAGCAGCGAAGGCTATTCAAGCAAGGCATCATGTCTGAACGGGATCGAATCTGTAAAAAAGAATTCTGCTGATCCAAAAAGATTCACTAAAACTACCACTCCTACAAAGATGTTCAGGTTTGCTGTCACTGCTGCAAACAGTCAGATAATCGGCACAAGCCAGAATTACAAGACTGAAAGCGGCCGCGACAACGGCATTGAATCAGTAAAGAGGAATGCTGTAAAGGCTGACATAAAGGAAGTTGAAAAATAGGTAAATACCTGTTTTAATAACCGCATTGAGCCATCATTGCGGTTATTTTTATCTCTTTAGCATGTGCTTAACTAAATTTTTCACCATGAAAACAAGACTTATAATTGTATCTGTGGCTTTAATTATGCTTGCCGCTACTTCGGTGGCGCAGGTTACTGAAGCCGAGAAACGACTTAAAACAATTAATACCGACACCATAATGGGCTGGAAAAAAGGAGGGCTTTTCGCCCTGAATCTTTCCCAGACTTCTCTTACCAACTGGGCGGCCGGAGGCCAGAACTCAGCTGCCGTAAACGGAATATTCAGTGCCTTTGCTAATTACAAACAGGGCAAATCAGCATGGGACAATTCGCTCGACCTCGGGTACGGTATCCTTAAACAAGGCAAGGACGATGTCATGAAAACCGATGACAAAATCGACCTGTTTTCAAAATATGGAAGGGAAGCATTCGGAAAGTTCTACTGGTCAGCCCTGGCAAACTTCAGAACCCAGATGCGCCCGGGTTACAAATATCCCGATACCGATAAAAAGATATCCGATCTTTTTGCTCCTGCCTACCTGCTTTTCGCAGCTGGTCTCGACTATAAGCCCAATCCTTATTTCAGTGCCTTTATTGCACCTCTGACTTCAAAATTCACCTTTGTGACCGACAAGGCTCTTTCTGATGCAGGCGCTTTCGGTGTTGAGCCCGGAGAGACTTCAAGAGGCGAGATAGGAGGTTATATCAGGGCAATCTGGTCAAGAAACGATTTCAAGAATGAATTCCTTAAGAATGTGGCTTTCACATCCAAAATTGACCTTTTCTCAAATTATGCCAATAACCCCCAGAATATCGACATCACATGGGAAAACCTCATTGGCCTCAAAGTAAATAAATTCCTCTCTGTGAACTTCAACACCGTCCTCGTCTATGACGACGACATCAAAGTGCCAGTCGACAGGAACAACAACGGGGAGTTCGAAGCATTTGAAGCTCCCGGAAAAAGAGTACAGTTCAAGGAAATATTAGGCGTAGGATTTTCTTATAATTTCTGATAATAAACCTTTAAAACCTGACACAATGAAGTTCTTAGACGAATTCAAAACATTTGCCATGAAAGGCAACATGATTGACATGGCCGTTGGTATTATCATCGGCGGTGCCTTTGGGAAGATAATTTCATCTCTTGTTGCCGACATTATCATGCCGCCGATCGGGGCACTTCTCGGAGGAGTCAATTTCACCGACCTGAAACTGACAATAAAGGCAGCAACCGACGCAGCCGAAGCTGTTACCTGGAACTATGGCAACTTTATCCAGGTAGCTATTGATTTTCTTATTATAGCATTTGCTGTTTTTATGCTTGTCAAAGCCATCAATTCAATGAAGAAGAAAGAGGAAGCCGCTCCTGCCGCACCTCCTGCTCCAACCAGGGATCAGGAATTACTTGTAGAGATCAGGGACCTTCTGAAGAAATAAATTCTATTAACCCTATGAATAAGGACATGCCACCAGCATGTCCTTATTTGCCTTATACCTGACCATCCATGAAAAAATCTCATCGCTTACAGACCTCTCTTACCGCAACCGTGTTGTTTCTTCTCCTGGTTCCCTCTCCGGCCCGGGGAAACGACCCTTCCATGAAACTTTGGTACAATAAGCCTGCATCCACATGGAATGAAGCTCTTCCCGTCGGGAA
>JAVEXG010000029.1:0-31122 GCA_034004115.1 Bacteroidales bacterium
CTTCGAAAGCGCTGTATTTTCCACCGCGGAGCGGACCGGAAGGCTTATGTGAACCGATCAGCTCAACTGCCTGGTCCCTGTAGCCGTCATCCACAACGGGTCCATTATCGCTGGTCACAATGATGAGTGTGTTTTTCTGAAGCTTCATCCTTTTTACCGCCCTGACAATCTCTCCCACCGACCAGTCAAATTCAATGATTGCATCTCCCCTGGGGCCCATTCCGCTTTTACCTGCGAAGCGGCCGTTAGGAACTCTCGGAACATGGATGTCGTGGGTTGCGAAGTAGAGGAAGAATGGTTTTTCATGATTATCTTCGATGAACTTAACTGCCTTTGAGGTAATAACATCGGCCATATCCTCATCGACCCACAGTGCTGACCTTCCGCCGGTCATGTATCCGATGCGGCTGATTCCGTTTACAATGGTCATATCGTGCCCATGGCTGGGATGAATTTTCAGGAGTTCGGGGTTCTCCTTTCCGGTCGGCCAGTCACCGACTTTTTTACTGTAATCGACAGAAATCGGATCGGAAGGATCAAGTCCGACTACCCTCCTGTTCTCAACATATACGCATGGGACACGATCGCCTGTAGCAGGGATTAAAAAACTGTAATCGAATCCTATATCCAGTGGGCCGGGTCTGATTTCCCCGTTCCAGTCGGGACCTCCTTCGGGACCAAGTCCTAGGTGCCATTTACCCACAACACCGGTTGTGTATCCGGCGCTTTTAATTACTGAAGGCAGGGTGATCCTGCCAGGTGTTATCAGGGCAGAAGCATCCCCTGGTAAAATACTTGTGCCTTCACGCCGCCATGCGTACTGCCCGGTGAGCAGGGAGTATCGCGAAGGGGTGCTGGTTGCTGATGTGCAATAGCCATTCGCAAAGCGAAGTCCCTGATTTGCAAGCCTGTCAATATTCGGCGTTTTCAGACGGTTTGCACCGTAGCAACTGACGTCGCCATAGCCCAGATCGTCGGCAAGAATAATAATTATATTGGGTTTTTCAGCAGGCTGGGAAAAACCAGTCTGTGTCAATGATGCCGAAATAATTCCGGCCGACCCTGCAATGAGTTTAAGGTCCATTTTACTTGCTTACTTCAAAGGGGAATGGAAAAATTTCTGAAGGAACATGTGCATCATTCATCACTTGTTCCAGTTTTTTTACCAGATCAGGATTTGATGTTGCCAGGTCAGTTGTTTCACCTTCATCAGCCGCCAGGTCATAGAGCTCGATAGTGCTCTCAGGACCTTTGTCGGCATTCAGCTTAACCGCTTTCCATTCTCCCATCCTTACAGCAACCTTGCCTCCCTGCTCGTGGAATTCCCAGTAGAGGTATTCGTGTTTTTTCTGCTTCTTACCCAGCAGTTCCGGAAGGAAAGAAATCCCGTCGGTTTCGGCAGGGGCTTCAATTCCGGCTATTTCTGCAAGTGTCGGCATAACATCCCAGAATGCTGAAACGTGATCAGATACGGATCCCGGTCTCACCCGGTCGGGCCATCTTACTATCATCGGTGTTCTGATTCCGCCCTCATACATATCCCTTTTGTTTCCCCTGAGAGGTCCGTTGCTTTCGAAGTAGTCGGGATCGGCTCCGCCTTCCATATGGGGACCGTTGTCGGATGCAAAAATCACAATAGTATTTTCTTCAAGGCCAAGTTCAGCCAGCTTTTCCATTATCTCACCAACATAGTCGTCAAGCTGAGTTACCATAGCTGCAAATGCTGCATGTGATTCGGCCTGTGAACCATAGGGGCCCTGCCGGAATTCAGGACCCTCATCAACACCATTGAATACCTTTTCGGGATCAAATTTACCCCTGAATTTTCGCATGTACTCTTCCTTTGCCACCAGTTCCGCATGGGGAATGGTTGTGGGGTAGAACATAAAAAACTGATTGTTTTTGTTCTTTTCGATGAATTTCAGGGCCTCTTTATGGATGAGGTCCGGACTATATGCCCCTGTGCGGCTGCTGTCGTTTGCATGCAGCAGAATCATTTCCCTGTTATGCCACAGGTGGTCTGGAAAGTAGTTATGGGCAAGCCGCTGACAGTTGTAGCCATAAAATTCGTCGAAACCCTGGGAGTTGGGATCACCCTCGGTATTGATATATCCAAGCCCCCATTTCCCGTAGGCTCCTGTTGCGTAACCCTTTGTCTTTAGCATTTCAGCCACGGTGAAAGATGCTGCCGGAAGAGGCCATTGACCTTCCGGTTTCCATTCCTTGTTGCCTCTTATCGGAGTGTGCCCGGTATGAAGTCCGGTCATAAGACACGATCGCGACGGAGCGCTCACCGTGCAGCCTGTGTAATGCTGACGGTAAAGCATGCCCTGACTGGCGAGCCTGTCGATATTCGGGGTAGAGAATTTATTCTGGCCGTAACAGCTAAGATCACCATAGCCGAGGTCGTCGGCCAGAATGTAAACAATATTGGGAAGGGGTTTTTCCTTTACCCCCTGGGAGCAGGAAACAACTGCCAGCGAGGTGCAGATGGTCAGTGGGATGGTTGGTTTCATCGGGTTACATGTATTTTAAGGTCCTGCATCCTGTGTTACAGCAGGTTCATGATATTGCTGAATTACAATTTTCTTATCCCGATAGTAAAAGCCTGGCCCGGGTTTTTAACCATGATCTGATCGATGTCGGCATCTGAAAAACCCTTGTTCCTCAGGGCAGGTAAAAGTGCTTCAAAGATGTCAGTGAAACCACTGAATGTCCCTCCGCCCGGCTTTGCAGGGTCATACCATCCGGAATCATGAGAGATCAGCACTTTTTCAAGAAGACCTTCATCCTTGAGCCGGGCGATCCTGTCGGTATACCATTCCACACTGTTGGGCGAGCCGGGTTCCATACTCCTTATCCGGATGTTATCGAGAGAGATCCATGTTCCTTCCCTTGCAGCCCTTATATTTCCTTCAATGGTTCCTCTCTGGGCATGAACCCAGATGAAAGCCGAAGGATCGGCACCGGATTGCTTAAGGATATCAATCTGTTCAAAGGCCGGACCGTCAGGTCCTGTGTGGGATGCAATCACTAGTCCCGTTTCGAGATGGGCAATCGAAGCTGCCTTGATTATTTTTATGTGTTCGGGAGAAAGATGATCGTCGGGATTCACAGCTATCTTTATAAATCCAGGTTTGATACCTGTTCCCTCAATTCCGTTTTTGTATTCTTCGATCCACAGATCAGCAATTTCCGCGGCATCCATGTCAAAAAAACTTTTTGGAATGTATTTATTGCTTTGTGCACCGTAGTATCCGGTATTTGTTATAAAGTTTATTCCAGCGGCCCTTGAGAGTGATTTCAGCATTAAAGGGTCCCTTCCAAGCCACTGTGGTGTGGCCTCTATAATGGTCTTCACTCCGTTTTGCTTTGCGGCCAATACAAAAGGAAGAGCTTTTGCAATAACCGAATCCTTGTTCCATCTGAAGTATCCTGTGCTGTCGGCACCGATAAAATCTACCAGAATGTGTTCGTGTTCAAGGGTAATACCCATCCTGCCGGGCGATTCAGGTCCGTTAACGGTCATTACAATTTCATCCGGCACCCGCTTGCAGGTAATGATCACAATACCGAAAAGGAGGAAGAGTATAAGCCATAAAATGATCTTAAAATCATCAAAATCATCCATTTCCATAGACTTTGTTTTTTCAGGGTTACGCCGGCAATAAAAATAAGATAATTTATCAAATTAAACTGGTAACCATTGACAATATCATTAAGACTCCGTCATTTTCGTCTTAAACCCCTGTTTTTCTTTTTCATTTCAGGATTTGCCTTGGTGAGGGGTAATTTAGCATTATATGACCGGTGGTTTTGTTATTTTTGCAGGATGGAAAATATTTTCGGGTTGAATCCCGGCAAACATATAATATTCTGCAATTGCGGCGGAGAGAGGATCGATGCCGGATTGCTGAAGGATATTGAAGAACATCTTGGGAAAGTACCCTCACGGGTCACCAGGTTGTCTGACCTGTGCGGCTTAGCCGCCAAAAAAGAAGAAAAACTGGCAGAATTGTTTTCAGCTGGTGACGATTGTCTTGTCATTGGTTGTCACAGAAGAAGCATGGATATTCTGTTCGGGCAGGCCAGGGATTTAAATACCTCCTCTCCTCAGTTCAGTCACCTTAATCTGATTGATTCATCTTTCTCAGAAGCTGCCAGGCTGATTGACGAATTCTGCGGGATCCAGAATGGAACTCCCATGGTCACTGAGTTTACAGAAGGAACGGGATGGCCCTCGTGGTATCCGCTGATCGATTATTCGAGATGCACCTCCTGCGGCCAGTGTGCTGATTTCTGCCTGTTCGGGGTATACAAAAAGGAAGAAGGCCGTGTGATTGTTTCCAATCCCGAAAGTTGCAAAAACAATTGTCCGGCTTGCGCAAGGATTTGTCCTGCCACTGCTATCATCTTCCCGAAATACAGGCATGGTGGTGCAATCGGCGGTTCGGATGAGATTGATGAGCAGTCGGAGCAGCAGAGGCAGGCACATGATATTGAAGAATTTTTAGGCAATGATATATACCAGGCCCTGCAGGGAAGGAAACTGAAAAGGCAGTCGATTATCAGAAAAGAGGCTATGAAAAAGGCACTTTTGGAGAGAGACAGGGCACGTGATGAGTCATCCTTAATTTAAACAGAAGCAATGTCGATATATAAAAACTTTATAAATGCTGACAGTAACTGCCGGAGAAAATTCCTGATAAATATGGGATGGAAGGGCTTTCTTGGCTTCAGCAAATTCCGAAGGAGAGTCAGGAAAGGTTTACCCTTCCCGGCTTTTCAATTCATTTCGGTAACAAACGACTGTAACCTTCGATGCCAGGGATGTTGGGTCACGGCTGCCGGTAAGCCTGATTACATGCCTCTTGAAAAGATTAATTCGGTTATTGAAGACGGGAAAAGGCACGGATCTTACTTCACCGGGATTCTTGGAGGAGAACCTCTTATGCATCCGGATCTGATGGAAATCTTCAGGAAGCACCAGGATTGCTATTTCCAGCTCTTCACCAACGGCACCATGCTTACCAGGTCAGTTGCCTCGGAACTCAGGAAAAACGGCAACGTTACGCCATTGATAAGTCTTGAAGGGGATGAACTGGTTGCCGACATCCGCCGCGGAGGAAATAACATATACAACAGGACTATTGAAGCTATCCGTACTGCCGTGTCGGAGAAACTGATAACCGGTGTGGCTATCAGTGTCTGCAAATCGAACATCGACATGGCTCTGTCGGATGAATTTGTTAATAAACTTCATGATTTGGGTGTCCTGTACCTTTGGTACTACATCTACCGTCCGGCCGGCAGCAAGCCCAACTATGAGCTTGCGCTTGATTCGGATGAGATACTGCGTCTCAGAAAGTTCCTTGTTGACGGAAGGACGAGGTTTCCGATGGTTCTGATTGATTCCTACTGGAGCGCCAGGGGTGAACCATTTTGCCCGGCTGCTGACGGACTGAGTCATCATATAAATGCTGCCGGTTACGTTGAGCCTTGTCCTGTTTTACAGATTGCTGCAGATAGTGTTAAGTCGGGCGATTTGAAATCACCTTATGATGGTTCAGAGTTTCTGAGGGATTTCAGGGAGCAGATACACCTGAAAACAAAGGGTTGTGTACTGATGGAAGATCCTGCCTGGGTAAAAGCTTTCAGTGAAAAGCATCAGGCTCTTAACACCTCCAACAGGCCTGAATACCTGGATGCTCTTGAGAGAGCACCCCGGCTGTCAAGTCATGGATCTTGCCCTGTGATACCTGAAAAAAACTTTATTTACAGGTTTGCAAAACGAACTGCATTTTTTGGAATGGGAGCTTATGGATAATATTAATCAGGCTATAAAGGAAGTTGAACAGGAGGCTGTTATGCCTCTGGTTGTTCCGCTGGATACTGACCGGCGTGAGGAGATCAGGAAGAAAGTGAAGAAATTCTTCTCTGACAGGAAAATAATGCCGCCTGTTTCATACGGTCAGCTGGCTGTTTATGCTGATATGCTTATAACGGATAACAACTGGGACGAAAGTCACAAGGCATTTGTAATGGTATGCGGGGGAAATGAAATATGGCGGCCCATAGTTGGCTCCATACCATTCGAACGCCGTATGCTTCTGCTTCCGATGTGCCTCAGGAACAGTAAACTATGCACAGGCGTTGAAGATGAACTTGGCCTTTTGTGCAGTGAATGCGGAAACTGCAATATCTGCTGTTTTCTTAGAGAAGCAGAGGACCTCGGATACATTACAATTGTTGCAGAAGGCACGACAATTGCCACCCGACTTGTTGAAAGCGGCAAGGTTGATGCAGTTGTGGGCGTGGGATGCATGGATGTGCTCAGGAAAATGTTCAGTTCGGTTACAAAATACTCGATTCCGGCTATCGGAATTCCTCTGGTAACATGCGGATGCAAGGATACAAAGGCCGATGCTCTTTGGGTGAGCGAGGAAATCAATTACATAGACAGAAATTCAGATTTCAAATTATTGAACATCAATAATCTGAAGGAAAAGACCTCTGCCCTCTTCACCGGGGCGCGAATTGACAGCATGATTGGACTTGCCGGTTCAGTAACGGGAAAGATTGTCAGGGAGATGCTTATGGCCGGCGGAAAAAGGATCCGTCCTTTGCTTACCGTGCTTTCCTACGAGGCATTCGACAGTGATCCGGATCAGGATATCCTGGCTCATCTGGCAATGTCGGTGGAGTGTTTCCATAAAGCCTCCCTGGTTCATGATGACATTGAAGACAACGATTCATTCAGGTACGGGAAGGAAACTATTCATACCCGCTACGGGATACCTGTTGCAATCAACCTGGGTGACCTTCTTATCGGCGAGGGCTACAGGCTTCTGGCTGAAAGCGGTCTGTCTTACGACCGCACGGGTGAGTGCTTTAAAGCAGTTGCACAGGGTCACAGGGCAATGTCGATCGGACAGGGCGAGGAACTGATGGCACGGCGCGACGGAAGGATACTCAACATGGATGAAATAATTGAGGTTTTCAGGAACAAAACCTCTGCTGCCTTCAAGGTGTCACTCCAGGTTGGGGCTATCGCCTCAGGTGCCGATAAGAAAACGCTGGAACTGCTTGAACAATTCAGCGATCTGATCGGAATAGCATATCAGATGAAGGATGACCTTGAGGATTTCACAGTCGCAAACGGCTTTTCGTCCTTTGATGATCAGTCGGTTCTGATTTCCCTTCTGGCCGGACAAGCCGGGGCTTCTGACCTCAGTGTTATTACCG
Source organism: Bacteroidales bacterium (assembly GCA_034004115.1). Taxonomy (GTDB): domain Bacteria; phylum Bacteroidota; class Bacteroidia; order Bacteroidales; family VadinHA17; genus LD21. The sequence goes on from JAVEXG010000029.1 coordinate 7,246, forward strand.
GAGCGTTGAAAAACAAGAGTATGAAGGAACTGCATCCCATGGCAGAAAAATATCACATAAGGGAACAGATTACAACCATGCTTGCAGAATATCTGGAGAAGACATACAGTTGTGTGGAAGATATCTCCAATCTTAAGCTGAAGCTCGCCCTTAATGAGATAGTTGGAAAAACTTTCGGAGATTATGTTTAGGCTTCTTGCTACTCCTTATCTTAAGAAGTTTGAAGGGAAGAGTCCTGAAAAAATCCTGAAGCTTTCCCTGAACCTTCTCGACCCCGGATTTACTGCCAGCCTGAGGGATTACGTCAGAAATTCACAGGCACAGTCGGGCGGGTTTAAGGACAGAGCCGGGAATCCTGATCTTTATTACACTCTTTTTGGCTGGTTTGTTGCGGATGCACTTGGCATGAATCAGGAGTGCTCGCTGGTCTGGCCATATGTCAGTGCGGAGATCAGCCGGAAGGAGCCGGAAGGAGTATATCTCCATTGTGCTGCAGTTTTGTCGGCTGTCAGCGGACAGGCAAAGTCTTTCAGAAAATCCTTCGGCGCAAAACTGAGGCAGACTTCAGGAATGAAAGATCAGCAACTTTACGGATCGTTCCTGAGCCTGATGAGTTTTTATTACCTGAGGGATTACAGAGGCTTGTTCCGGATAAGGCAAAATCTAAGGTCAGTCACAGGAAATGAAACCCTCCCCTGCCCTGTTACTGCAGCCTCGCTGGTTCTCAGCAAGAGTTTCGGGGAACCTGTGGATGGACTTATTAAACAGCTGCTGTCATTTTATGACGGTAAGGGAGGCTTCAGGGCAGCACATTCCACTCCATTGGCTGATCTGCTTTCTACTTCCGTTGCCCTGTATGCCCTATGGTTTGCCGGATACGACCTGAGGAAAGTAAGGCCGGACTCGCTTGATTTTGCAGATTCACTATTCAGGGACGGCGGTTTTTCAGGTCATCCGCTTGATCCTGATCCTGATATCGAATATACTTTTTATGGCCTGCTTGCATTGGGCTCACTGAATGATTAATACCAACATGGATAGAATTACTCAAAGATACGACGAACTTGCCGCTCATCTAATCGCGAAACGCAATTCTGAGGGATTCTGGACAGGCAGGTTATCGACAAGTGCACTATCGACATCAGTGTCGATAGTTGCTCTGAAACTGTCAGGAGATTCCTCTGATTTTATGAAAGTAGAGAAAGGTTTCACCTGGCTTTGCAGCAACATAAATGCAGACGGAGGTTATGGCGACACGCCGGAATCTGTAAGCAACCTGAGCACCACTCTTCTTTGTTACTCCGCAATTCACTTCTGTCAGGACGCAGATTCGGGAAAACATGTTATTGCTTCAATGGATAATTGGCTGGCCGGTTACGGGATCAACATGGATTCTTCGGGTGTTGAGCGTTCGATCATGGATATTTACGGTAATGATTACACTTTTTCGGTTCCGATACTGTCGATGCTTACACTTTGCGGCGTCTTACCCGCATCTTCGCTCGACAAGATTCCGCGTCTGCCCTTTGAGCTTACCCTGCTGCCTGCTTCCTTCTACAGGTTCCTGAATCTCAGGGTTGTCAGCTATGCACTTCCTGCACTCATCGGCGTTGGAATATATCATCACCGCAAGAGAAGCAAAGGCATTCCCGGAATCAGGCAGATACGGGAGAAACTCATAGGGCCAGCCATCAGGAAACTGGACGGACTCCTTCCCGAAAGCGGAGGCTTTCTTGAAGCCATTCCGCTGACCGGTTTTGTTGCCATGTGCCTGATTGAATGCGGAGAGACTGAAAATGATACTGTTCGAAAGGGACTTGGCTTCCTGCGTAACCAGCAGCGGGATGACGGCGGATGGCCGATCGACACGGATCTCTCGACCTGGGTGACCACGCTTTCAGTCAAGGCTCTGGGTGAAGATATAAGCCTGGCTCTGAAACAAAAGGAAACCGATATCCTCAGAGATCACCTTCTGAAACTTCAGTATAAAACCATCCATCCTTTCAATGGAGCAAGTCCGGGCGGATGGGGATGGACGAGCTATTCAGGCTCTGTTCCCGATGCTGACGACACTCCCGGGGCTATACTTGCACTCCTGCTGCTCTTCTCAGGAAAAAAGGCTGAGGTTGATGCAGTTGAAAATGGTTGCAGGTGGCTGACCGGTCTTCAGAATACCGATGGAGGATTCCCCACATTCTGCCGGGGCTGGGGTAAACTGCCCTTTGACCGGTCATGCGCCGATCTGACCGGACATGCGCTTCATGCCCTGCTGAAATCGGTTGAGATCCTTCATGATAAAATCGACAAAAAGTTTCTTGCTGATATCGACAGGACTATCTCAAAAGCAACCGCATACCTTGAAAAGCACCAGTCGGATGACGGATCATGGCTGCCATTGTGGTTTGGCAACCAGCTGACCGATGACAAAGCAAATCCGGTTTACGGCACGGCAAAGGTTTGTATATACCTTAGAGATTCACTCAGCTTTAAACGTCACGGAAAAGAATACATCAACAGGATCGAGAACATGGCAGGGAAAGCACAGGAATATCTTCTGAAACAGCAGAACAGTGACGGAAGCTGGGGCGGGAAATCAGGGATTGAAGGCTCGGTGGAAGAAACCTCTCTGGCAGTAAGCGCCCTTGCAGAAGTATACCCTGAGGAGTCTTCAGGGGGAATCAACTGGCTTCTTGACCGTAACAATATTAATGCCGCGCCAATAGGACTCTATTTCGCCATGCTGTGGTACGACGAAGAGCTTTACCCGCATATTTATCATGTTGAAGCCCTGAGGAAATACATAAAATATCATGGAGGTTAAAAAATATACCGGATTTATCCGGATGATAAATAACTCTATTCGTGATCAGGAATCTTTTTTTCTTTTTGACGCATGTCATGCGAACAAAGGAGAATTTAAAGGTGAAATTTGTATGAATCTGACACTTTACGGAATAATCAATTAAATAATGGGCAAAGGACTTAACCATGGGACTCTGACCTTACTGGACCACAATTAATGAAAGCTCTTTTTAAAAAGCTGGACGAAACGAATCTTCCGGAGAAAATTACTCCTCTCAGGCTGTTATTATTCAGCCTGATAAGCGCAGTTTTCTTTGTGTATCCCAATATAGCCTTCTTTTCAATGGAACGCGAACACCTGGGAGAAGCAAAGAGTTCTGTTCACCTCCTGTTTTTTATTTTCAGGTACCTTTACTTCTCAGGTCTTACATGGTTGCTTATAAGCCTGAACCTTAAGAAGCTGAAGACGCCTTACTTTAGTAAAAGATTGGTTAACAGTCTTATCATTACCTTGATCGCCTATCTTGTCTATATAGGATTTTCTGTTGTTCTGAGTCCCAAGCAGGAGTGGATTACAGGATTGCTGCTGTTTCAGTTCTTTGTGATTTTCATTTTCTCCCTGCTGGCAGGTCACCTTTCCTTCCTTCTTTCCGAACAGAGAAGAAAAGAACATGAGATTGAACAGTTGCGGATCGAAAATCTAGAAAGCCGGTATAATGCACTTACAAATCAGATCAATCCTCATTTCTTCTTCAACTCCCTTAACGGACTCACTTTGCTGATACGCAAGAAGAACGAGGAACTCACTCTTGAATATGTAAATAAGCTTTCAGATGTTTTTCGATATATCCTTCAGAGCGACAGAAAAGTAATGGTTACTCTGGCTGATGAACTCGACTTTCTGAAAGCTTTCAGTTATATGATGGAAGTGCGCCTTGCGAGGAAACTTGTGTTCATAGCAGAAGTCCCCGATGACAAACGCGATCTGAAGATCCCTGTCCTGTCACTGCTTCCTCTTCTCGAGAATATTGTCCTTCACAACACAATCGACAGTGAGCATAAGATGGAGGTAAGGATCTGGCTCAATGATGCCTGTGAACTTGCGGTCGCGAATCCCATCTACCCGAAGCTCGTTCCGTCTGAAAGCAACGGCACGGGGCTCAAAAATCTCGAAAGCCGGTTCTTGCTGCTGCTGAACCGGAAGATACGAATCGAAAACGATGGCAAAATTTTTACTGTTTATCTTCCTCTTAAATAGTCGCTATGAGAATCCTGATAGTGGAAGACGAAACTGCAGCCTACGAGAACCTTGTAGAGATACTGAAGGAAATTGAACCTGAAACTGAGGTTGCTGGCTATACTGAAAGTATAAGCCAGACTGTCAGGTGGTTAAAAAGCAATACAATGCCCGATCTGATCCTGATGGATATTCACCTGTCCGACGGATCGGCTTTTTCAATTTTTGACAAGCTGACAATTGAGACTCCTGTTATTTTCACTACTGCTTATGATCAGTATGCCATAGAAGCGTTCAAGGTCAATAGCATCGATTATCTGCTTAAGCCGATTAAAACAGAGGATTTGAAACGGGCAATTGAAAAGTTCAGGAAGCTCACAAGGCAGGATATTCTCAAATACCTCAACCAGCTCAGCCAGCTTGCACCAGGGAAGGCACACCGGGACAAAATTCTGATTCCTTTACGGGACAAGCTCCAGCCGGTAGGCATAGACGAAGTGTCATGCTTCTATACAAACGACAAGAATACCAGAGTCTGCCTGAAGAACGGCAGCTGGCATTCCTATCCCGGGACACTTGATCAGATTGAGTCGACATTGAATCCGGAGGAATTCATCAGGGCGAACAAACAATTCATCGTTGCCCGGAACAGTGTCAGGAATCTGACAATCTGGTTCGACAGCCGTTTACTTGTGACCCTTGATGTTGAAACCCCTGAGCGAATTTATGTCAGCAAGAACAGGGCCGCAGGATTCAAGGCATGGATAGTAAGGAATACATGATGCTGATGGCCTAAACCGGGATTGAAGACAGGAACATGAAAAGATGTTAAAAAACATTAAATTTTGGTTTGCGGAAGATGTTGATAAGCATGATTTTAAAGTTGATTGCAGTAGTTTTTATATCTTGCGGCCACAAGAAATAAATTTAGTTAAAATCAGGCTAAAATATTTATTGATAGTGATGTGAAGTACTGTAAATCAATTATTTAAATCAAATCTATATTTTTTATGAAGCGAATTCTGATAATACTGCTTTCCCTGATAATCATCGGTGCCATTGGATACGGAGTCTTCTATCTGATTTCCCAGGATTCCGAAGTATCCGTCAATCCGTCTGAAAAGTCAGAGGTTACGATTGAAGACAATGAAGTAACCGGATGGAGGGATGATAACCGGTCGGGGATTTCATCAGAAACCGGATTGATGAAATCCTGGCCTGATGGCGGACCCGGACTTATCTGGTCAAACGATGAATTGCCCAAGGGTAACTCATCTCCCACCTTTGGAAACAACACTATTTATATTACCGGTCTGGAAGAACCAAATGATGTGCTTGTTGCACTGGATCCTTCAGGTAAGATCAGATGGAAAACTCCTTACGGCAGAACCTGGGAGAAGTCATACCCGGAGAGCCGATGTACCCCGACGGTGGATGGCGAAAAAGTTTACGTGTCCAGCGGATTCGGCGACCTGGCATGCATAAACGGCATTTCCGGCGAAATCATCTGGTCAGTGAAGGCAAGCGAAGAGAACGGAGGAACATATGGTCCCTGGGGTATAGCCGAATCTCCGATGATTGATGGAGACTTACTGTATTTTACCACGGGAGGCCCTCAGACTACAACAATAGCACTTGACAAAAATTCAGGTGAGCTTATCTGGAAGTCGGAGAGCATCAATGACCCTGCTTCCTATCTTTCTCCGATTCTGGTAGAGAAAGCCGGGACGAAAATTCTTGTAAACATTACGCCACGATACATTTTTGGCATTGATGTCTCCGATGGATCAATGCTATGGAAAATAAACCACAGGGAGGCTCTGGGGAAATCCGATATCAACGATACTGGTCAGATTTTGTGCGTCACTCCGGTATCTTCAGGGAATATGATTTATATGAGCGGAGGATACGATCACGGAGGTTTGATGCTTGACATAGGCGATGACGGTAAAAACGCTACTTTTGCCTGGAAAGATGAGATTCTGGATGTTCACCATGGCGGGGTTGTAGTTGTTGATGGCTATATTTACGGATCGAACTGGATAAACAACGGAAACGGTAACTGGTGCTGCATTGACTGGAAAACCGGCAAGCTTATGTGGGAGGAACACTGGAACAATAAAGGATCAATTATAGCCGCTGACGGCATGCTTTATATCTATGATGAACGGAAGGGTACAATCGGTTTGCTCAGACCCGATCCGTCAAAGTTTGATCTGGTAAGCAGTTTTGTTTTTAAAGGCGGATCTGGCCCCTATTGGGCACATCCGGTTATTCACAACGGTGTGCTTTACATAAGGCATGGTGAAGCTCTCAACGCATATGATATCAAGGAAAAATAACAGGCTTTTAACAGGAGTATCGGCGGTAATATTTGCCGCAGTACTGATTTGGTGGCTGGCTGACGATCATTACCCTGCCGAACTCACCGTGAGGGTTCCGGGTATGGACAACAGGCCGAAGCTCGAACCACGATCAGAGGAGATTATCGTCGGCGAATTTTTTGATTCGCTGGGCACCTTTGACGGAATGGTTCCGGGAGAATGGCCAAGGTTCAGGGGTGTCAACTTCGATAATATAGTTAAGGACACCTTTGCAATGGCTGAATCGTGGGACACTACGGGCCCTCCGGTTGTGTGGAAGGTCTCTCTGGGCGAAGGCTATGCCGGCCCGGCAGTAAAGAACGGAAGAGTTTACGTGCTCGATTACGACGAAAGAAGAAAAGCGGACGTGCTTCGCTGTTTCTCGCTCAAGTCTGGTACAGAGCAGTGGCGGAGATGGTATTATGTCGACATGAAGCGTAATCACGGCTATTCCCGCACCATACCTGCTGTTACCGACAAATATGTTGTTACAGTCGGACCCAGGTCGCATGTGATGTGTGTCGATCCCGTTTCCGGAGAACTTTTCTGGACCATCGACATGGAAAAGGAGTTTGGCGTTCCGGGAAGTTCAAAGGGAAAAATCACACCTGATTTCTACTCCGGCCAGTGTCCTCTCATTGATAATGATGTTGCAATACTTGCTCCCGGCGGCTTAGCCCTGATGATCGGCGTGAATTGTTCTGACGGCGAGATCCTGTGGCGCACTCCCAACCCCGACTCACTGATGATGTCGCATGGGTCTATAATACCCATGGTGATCCATGGAAGGAAAATGTATGTTTACAATGCCGTGGGTGGCGTTGTAGGCGTTGCTGCTGACGGGAATGAAGTCGGCAGGGTCCTGTGGAAAACAAAGGAATGGAACCCGGCTACAACAGCCGCGTCTCCCCTGTACCTTGGCAATGGTGAAATCGCGGTGTTCGGCAGCTATGGGGCCGGCGGAGGAAAAATCAGGGTTGACTTTGACGGATCAGGATACTCTGTTTCCGTAATTGAGACTCACAAGGCAATGGAAGGTATTTCAAGCGACCAGCAGACACCAATTCTCACAGGCGATTACGTTTGGTCGGTAATGCCTGAGAATGCAGGTCCGCTGAAGAAACAGCTTGTTACGTACCATAGATCCGATCTCAGAACCCTCGTATGGAGCAGCGGCAAGGACATGAGATTCGGACGGGGACTCGGACCTTTTATTGTAAAGAATGATAAACTGATACTGCTCGATGATGATGCAAACCTCTTCATCTTCCGAATCGATGGTTCACAGGCAGCCCTGCTTTCACAATTCGACCTGCTCGACGGAATCGAGGCATGGGGACCGATGGCCATAGCAGGTAACTTCCTCCTTCTGAGGGATGCACGGAATATGGTTTGTCTTAACATCGGAAAAGATAGTTGATATGGGAAAGAAACCGGCAGCAATATTTTCACTGATCATAATCCTTGCCTTCATGGCTTACATGATCTATGATGCGGCAAGAGGCTCCGGAGGAACTGATAAACAGGAACTAAAAAAGGCTGTGGAATATGAAGCGGACTGGATCACTGAAAGGACATTCAGCCTGCCAACAGGTTCCCTGAGTTCGGTTGCTGTCGCTCAGAACGGAGTTGTATTTCTTGGCGGCGATGCATTTGTTACGGCCCTGGATCAGAATCTTGGTTTATTATGGTCACTTGAAACCGAAGGAAAGATAACCTCCCTTTCAGTAACGGGTGATACGGTTTTCGCGGCAACCACAGAGACTATTCTCCTGATTTCTTCTGCCGGGAAACTGATATCCGAGTGGGGTCCTTACGAGGGGAACAGCATTATAACATCAGTCTCTTCCGGTCAGGATCATGTTGCTATAGCAGATGCCGGGAACAAGAGGTTATTTGTTCTCGACAAGGCAGGTGAAGTTCTCAGAATGATGGGTCAGGGAGATGAAAAATTCATCATTCCGAGTGGATATTTCGATGCTGCAGTTTCGGGTAATACTGTTTTTGCTGCCAATACAGGCAACAGGAGAATTGAAACCTGGACAATTGACGGCAGAAAGACGACTGAATTCGGAGAACCGGGAACAGCTCCCGGTGCGTTCTGCGGATGCTGCAACCCGGCACATTTTGCAGTGATTCCCCAGGGATTCGTTACTGCTGAAAAGGGAATCAACAGAATCAAAATACTTGACCATGACGGTAATTTTGTTGAATTCGTTTCAGTGAAAAATGAATTCAATCCGTCGATCCCGCTTGATGTGGCTTCGGCCGACGGAGTCACTATATATGCTGCAAACAGCTTTGATAATAAACTTTATATATTCAAAAGAAAATGAATAGGCTTACACGACCGGAGTTCTTAAAGAAGCTTGCAAGAAGCCTCTTGATTGCATTTCTCGCTTTTCTTGCCATTGCACTCGGATCTCGGACCGTTAGCGGAAAAGACTGTTCAACCTGTCCGGGGAAAGGGCTCTGTACAGACGACAACAACTGCAGTAAATACTCAAAATGATGGATAAAGACAGGAACTTATACCAATCACGAAGGGATTTTGTCCGGAAAGCCGGAAAAATCCTGGTGGCAGTACCGGTTCTCGGGTTGCCTGTAGTGCTGTCTACAAAGGTTACAGCCGCAGGAACGGTCTGGCAGATCGATCCTTACAAATGCAACCAGTGCGGACAGTGTAAGACTCACTGTGTCCTTACCCCCTCAGCTGTCAAATGCATGCATAACTATCAGATGTGCGGCTATTGCGACCTTTGCGGAGGCTACCTGCGGCAGGGGACAAAAACTATAAGCACCGGCGCTGAGAATCAGCTCTGCCCTACTGCTGCAATAACCAGAACATTTGTGGAGGAGCCTTATTTCCAATACACAATTGATGAAGCTCTTTGCGACGGGTGCGGAAAATGTGTAAAGGGATGCAAGGATTTCGGGAACGGTTCACTTTACCTGCAGATTGATCAGGATCTGTGCGTGAATTGCAACGAATGTGCCATTGCAAGGAGTTGTCCGTCGGATGCCATTTCAAGGATTTCAGATAAAGTGCAGTATATTCCAAAAGAAAAGATTTAACTGAAGGTGAAAAAGAAATTGCCATATATCCTGTTGTTCCTTATGCTTGGCTGGCATGCGGTGCTTTTTGCACAGGAAAGATTTCCAAGGCCGGAATTCGAATCCGGATATGTTTATCCAGAGCATCAGATGCCCGCTGACAGAGCTCCGATATGGGAATATATCGATCTCGCAGTTCTCATTGGGGCTCTTTCTGTTGCAGCATGGCTGGCGCTAAAGCGCAGGTCACGGCAGGGATTGCTCTGGTTATCAGTGTTCTCCCTTGCCTATTTCGGATTTTTCAGGGAAGGATGCATTTGTTCAGTAGGGTCGGTTCAGAATGTTGCACTTGCACTTTTCAACGACGGATACTCAATTCCTTTGACGGCTCTCCTGTTCTTTATGATACCTCTGATCTTTGCCATTTTATTCGGCAGGGTATTTTGTGCAGGGGTATGCCCTCTTGGCGCCATTCAGGAGCTTGTTGGTTTCAGAACCGTCAAGCTGCCCAGGGTTGTTGAGTCGGTAATGATTTCAGTGCCTTTCATTTACCTGGGAATATCTGTTCTTTCGGCTGCAACTGAAAGTCAGTTCCTTATATGCCGTTACGATCCCTTTGTGGGCATCTTCAGGCTCGATGCACCATATACTATGGTAATATTCGGAGCATTGCTGCTTGTTGCAGGGATTTTCATAAACAGGCCATATTGCAGGTATTTATGTCCCTATGGTGTTCTGCTGAATATATTTTCAAGATTTTCAAACAAGCATCTTACAATTACTCCGGCAGAATGTATTAATTGCAGGCTGTGTGAGGATGTTTGCCCGTACGATGCCATTCTTCCCTCGGACATTGCCCGTCCCGTGACCGACCCCGGCAAGGAGAGAAAGCGATTTCTTACATATATCATTCTTGTGCCTTTTTTTGCAGCAGCAGGTGCGATAATTTTCGGAACCCTTTCCCCGGTTTTCACCGGTCTGAACAGTGACGTAAGACTGGCCAGGGAAATCAGAGCTGAAGCAGAGAGTGGAATCCCGGCTGTTTCACTGGCTGCCCTGGGTTTTAAGGAAGCAGGCACTACGGAAGCCGAACTGTTTGAAAAGGAAATAAGAATCCATGAGAGGTTCCGGAAGGGCTCCGTATGGATGGGATTATTCCTCGGAATATCGTTCGGCCTCAGCCTTGTTTCGCTGTCAACACGCACAAGAAGAACAGGATATGTTCCACATAAGGGCAAGTGCTACAGTTGTGGAAAATGCTTTCAGTATTGCCCTGTACATTTAAATAAGATTAGTAATGATAAAGCTTGAAGAAAAGGATCTGAAGATACTCAGAGGGATTAGCACCGGTGCGGGGATTTTTACCCTCATCGTGGCACTGACAATGCTTTTGAGCATTGTCCAGCTGAAAGCTCTCGATCCTCTCGACAATCCCGCAATTGTATCGGTGAAGGAAGAATTTGACAAGGATCATGAAAATGCGGTTAAGGCGGAACAGGTAAGAGCGCTCGATCTGATGTCGCGAAAAGCCTATTTTTCATCCCGCAGGCAGGTTGAAACGGGTTCCTGGCTGCTGATTGCCGGTGCTGTTATATTTGTTCTGTGTCAGAGGCTCATAGCAGGGAGTGAGAAAAACCTTCCTTCTGTTCCCGGAGAAAAAACCGATCAGGTTTCGGATAAGGCCCGGTATGCAAAATACCTTGCAGGTACTGTGGCAGTACTGACTGTGGCTGCTATAGTCTCTTCATTTATTCTAAGAAATGATCTGCCTGACCTGTCCGGAAAACGAAGTGCAAAAGCTGAAAAGAGCGAGAAAAGGAAAAAGGAAAAGGACACGGCATCAGAATCAGTTGCGGCTGCGGCTTTTTCCCCTGATCCTGTCAACTTTCCTCATTTCCGGGGTCAGGACGGAAGGGGCATTGCAGGCGGTACAGGTTATCCGGTCGAATGGAACGCCGAAAACGGAACCAATATAAAATGGAAGGCGAGTGTGCCCAAAAATGGAAAGAGCTCCCCTGTAATCTGGGGCGACAGACTATTTGTTACCGGTGCTGAAGGCAATGACTGTGAAGTTTACTGCCTCGACAAAAACACCGGCGCTCTTCTCTGGACAGCTCCTGCCTCCGGTCTGCCCGGTCAGCCGGAAACCCCTCCGGACACTGATCATGATACGGGACTGGCAGCTCCGACTGCAGCTACAGACGGTAATTCCGTTTGCGCAATTTTTGCAAACGGAAACCTTGTTTGCCTCGATATGGACGGTAAGCTTAAGTGGGGCAAGAATATCGGAACACCGGCAAACGTTTACGGCTATTCATGCTCTGTAATACTTCACGATGGCCTTCTCATAGTCCAGTTCGACTCGGATGAGAAGGTATCGATGATGGGTTTCGACACAGCCACAGGCGACCTTAAATGGGAAACTTTAAGGAGAGGCAGATCGACATGGGCTTCACCATCGGTGGCAACCTTCAACGGAATAACTCAGGTGCTAATAAACGGCAACCCGGAAGTGGCGGCATTCGATCCGTCCACAGGCAAGGAACTCTGGGCAATTGAAGTCCTTTCAGGCGATGTAGCCCCTTCGCTTGCAATAAACAGCAAATATGTTTACGCAGTTACTGATTATTCGCGACTTGCAGCATTGAAACCCGGGCCTGGTCCTTCGATTGTATGGGAAGACAATATGTTTACATCTGACGTTTCGAGCCCGGTTGCCAGCGAGCAGTATCTTTTTATATCAACAGGTGTAGGCGATGTGGCTTGCTATGATGCCATACAGGGAGACACTCTGTGGACTCATTACTTCATGGATCAGTTTTATGCTTCACCAATTATTGCCGATGAGAAGGTGTTCCTTCTCGATCGCAGCGGTTTAATGCATATAGTTTATGCCGGACCTGAATACAATCTGATTGCTGAATCCCCTATAGGGGAACCTACAGACTGCACGCCGGCATTTTCCGATAAGAATATTTATATCCGCGGTAGAAACAATATTTTTTGCATCTCACAAAATTGAAAGAGGAAACTAAACATACCGAAAACTGCAACTGCAACTCCGGCGCACTTTCCGCTGAGGAAATTGCCTCGGTGGTTGATGCCGTCGTGAGCGAAACAGGTACCGGAAAGGAAAAAGTGATAATGGTACTCCAGGAAGTTCAGAAAAGGCTTAATTATCTTCCTTCCGAAGCTCTTAAGCACATCTGCAAGGTAACTGAAATCACACCCGGACAGATATCAGGCGTTTCAACATTTTATTCCCAGTTCAGGCATATACCATCGGGGAAACACACAATAAAAATCTGCTCCGGGACCGCATGCCATGTAAAAGGATCCGAGCTGATTTCGGAAGCATTCAAAAGAGATCTCAAAATCACAGAAGAGAGGAACAGTTCTCCCGACAATCTCTTCTCGATTGAGGAAGTTGCCTGCCTGGGTTGCTGCACACTTGCGCCTGTTGTCCAGATAGACGAAAAGACTTATGGTCATGTGAAACCTACCGAGGTGAATGAGATTGTCACTGATTTTCTCAATACGGCCGGGAAGCAGAGTGTTCAGAAAAAGGAGTCTGTCAAAGAGGAATATGATGCCGAAGTCAGGATTGGACTGGGATCATGTTGTGTTGCAGGCGGAAGCAGGGATGTGCTGGGTAAGCTGCTCGACATAAGAGAATACTATGATCTTAACATTAAGGTCAAACCTGTAGGTTGCGTAGGGGTTTGCAACCAGACTCCCCTGCTTGAAATCGTATCTGGCGGCAAGGGAAGTTCCCGTTACACAAATGTGAAAAAAGACCAGGTTGAAGAAATTATTCTGAAACATGTCAAGCCAAGGTCCTTCGACAAGAAACTGAGATTCAGAATCAATAATTTTGCCGATTCCTTCCTTTCAGACGATATGGTTTACAGTCCGGTAAATATCCCGACTGAAACCAGGGAACAGACTCTGAATAATTTTCTAAGCACACAGTACCACATAGCCACTCTGAACGGTGGTGTTATGAGACCTGATTCATACGATGAATATGAACTTCTTGACGGATTCAGGGCTCTTAAGGCTGTGCTCATGGCCAATAATCCGCAGGAGGTGATTCAGGTGATTACCGAAAGCGGACTGAGAGGACGCGGAGGAGCAGGATTTCTGACCGGAAAGAAGTGGAAAATCTCATCGGCAATGAAAGAGAAACCCAAATATGTCGTCTGCAACGGTGACGAAGGTGACCCGGGGGCTTTTATGGACAGGATGATTCTTGAGTCTTTTTCCTTCAGGATCATTGAAGGAATGCTCATTGCCGGATTTGCAACAGGAGCCGACCGTGGAATTTTCTACATCAGGGCAGAATATCCTCTTGCTGTTTCAAGAGTGAGGAATGCACTGAAAATATGCAGGGAAAAAGGAATAATAGGGAAAAATATACTGGGCTCGGATTTTTCATTTGATATAGAGGTATTTGAAGGTGCAGGGGCTTTTGTGTGCGGTGAAGAGACTGCACTGATAGCCTCGCTTGAGGGAAAACGCGGAACACCTCACCTGCGTCCTCCCTATCCTGCCGTCAGGGGTTACAACGGCCGGCCAACGCTGGTAAACAATGTTGAAACTCTTTCACTTGTACCCTGGATTTTAAATAATGGATCCCGTTCTTTCAGCAATATCGGAACAGAAAAAAGCAAGGGAACCAAAGTGTTTGCACTTGCCGGAAAAGTAGCCAGGGGTGGACTTATTGAGGTTCCGATGGGCACGACAATCCGGGATATTGTAGAAACAATCGGACATGGAGTTGCCGAAGGCAGAAAACTCAAGGCTGTTCAGATCGGAGGACCTTCAGGCGGATGCATTCCGGAAAGTCTTGCCGATACGCCAGTTGATTATGAGGAACTTAACAGACTGGGCGCTATGATGGGTTCAGGCGGAATGGTTGTTCTGGACGACACCGACTGCATGGTCGACATGGCAAGATACTTCCTTGAATTCACTCATAAGCAGTCGTGCGGGAAATGCACTTACTGCCGTGTGGGAACAAAGCATATGCTTGAGATACTTACGAGGCTGACGCAGGGAAAAGCCACCCTGACGGAACTGGATGAACTTGAAAAACTGTGCCTCGATGTCCAGAAAGGAAGCCTTTGCGGACTCGGAAAAACAGCCCCGAATCCGGTAATAACAGGACTGAGATATTTCAGGGAGGAATATGAAGCACACACCCGGGGAATATGCCCTTCAAAGAGATGCAGGGATCTTGTAAAATATGATATTACCGACAAGTGCACAGGTTGTACTAAATGTGCGCAGGACTGTCCGGTTGACGCAATTCCGTTCAAACCATACGAGAAACACCAGATTGATCAGTTGCTCTGTACAAAATGCGACAACTGCAGGATTGTTTGTCCGGAAAACGCCATTGAACTAGTTTATGTAAAAGATGAAGATCATAATAGATAATATAGAAGTAGAGGTAAAAGAGGGACAGACGATCCTTGAAGCGGCGCGTATTGCAGGAGCAGATATACCTACGCTTTGCCACAGGAACGGAGTGGAGCACTACTCTTCTTGCATGGTTTGCATGGTAAGGGACAGAAAGAAAAACAATTTCATCCCCTCATGCTCAGCTCTCGCACAGGAGGGCATGGACATTGACGTCTCGGGAGAAGAGGTTGTCAGCCTGAGGAAAAAAGCTGTCAGCCTCCTGCTTTCAGAACACAGGGCTGAATGCGAGGCACAATGCCGGGTTGTTTGTCCCATGGGATACAACATACCTCTGATGAACCGGCTCCTCATTGCAGGGGAACATGAAGAAGCTGCTGACCTTATCAGATCCGAAATGAAAGGCGGCGAACTGAATTGTATTACCTGCAAGGCTTTTTGTGAGAATGCCTGCAGAAGAAAGAGGATTGACACCCCTGTTTCCATCCGGAACATCAGGATTTTTATAAGCAGAAATCTGCCCCATACTGCAAAATATGAGGTTTCTCCTTTTTATTCAGACGGTGACATCAAAAAGAGATACTCATCCAGAATAGGTTCACTGAACGAAAAGGAGCAGCTTGAGTGGGTGAAGGAATGTCCTGAGGATATCAATCGTCACAGGGAAATTACGGATTATGCGGCTGCTTCTGAAGAGGCAGTAAGCTGCATGCATTGCGACTGCCGTGCTGCCAGCGGATGCAGCTTAAGGGACCTGGCAGAGAAGTTTTCGCTTAAGGACCCGAAGGGAAAATTCGTCAACGCCCCGGTGGCAAAGAAGATAAACAAAAAAACCGGCCTGATTTTTGAAAATGCCAAGTGTATAAAGTGCGGACTTTGTGTAAGGGTAGTTGAAGATTCATCTGACGCACCGGCACTCTGCTTCATCAACAGGGGATTCGTTTCAATCATTTCGGAACCTCTTACTGTTGAATATGCTGACATACCGGCCTCAGTAGCACAGAAATGCGTGGAGGTATGCCCTACTGGCGCACTGGCATTTATGAACAATAACAACGGGACATGAAAAGACTTTTCTTCATATCACTTTTATTTCTATCGGCCACCCTGGTTGGTTTTGCACAGACATCCGACCAGGAATGGACATTATTCAGGGGCAGGCCTGACCTGACAGGAAATACTACCATTGAGGTTACCGACAGACCATCTCTCATCTGGAGCCTTCCCGCTACCGGCAGGACAAAATCATCGCCCGTAGTCAGCGGCGGAATGATATTCTTTGGCAACGATAAGGGTACGGTGATTGCAGTGGGGACTGACGGAAAGATAAAATGGAGTTATGAAGGAGGCTCGCCTGCCGAAGCACCTCCGATGGTATATGACGATAAGGTTATAATAGGTTTGAATGACGGTACCCTTCATGCAATAAACAAGGCCACCGGAAAATTAGCCTGGAAATACAGGACCGACGGGCAGATAGCAGGTTCGGCAAATGCCTGGTCAACCGGAAAAAGATCCGGTATTGTTATCGGAAGTTATGATTATTATTTGCATTCAGTTGATCCTTCGAACGGGTTGCTTCAGTGGAAGCTCGAAACAATGAATTATGTCAATGGGACCCCGGCCGTCACCAACAATAATATCGTTTTCGGCGGTTGCGATGGTTTCATCAGGGTTGTTGACGCTTATTCAGGAAGGGAAAAAGATACAATTGAAATAGGTACCTATATAGCTTCCTCTCCTGCCCTTTCAGGAGGGAAAGCCTGCTTCGGTGACTATGACGGCAATTTCTTCTGTGTTGATCTGCTCACCGGAAAACTGGCATGGGAAGTACCTGCTGGTGAGACATCAGGATCAGTTGTGGCAATACCTGCAATAGGAAGGAATTCAGTTATAATTGGCAACGAGGATAAGTATCTGTACAGCTATGATATAATTACCGGGAAGCTGAATTGGAAATACCGTACAAACGGAAGAATAACCGGTTCCGCTGTAATCACTCCCTCCAAAGTGCTTTTCGGAAGCGTTGATGGCAATGTTTATATGCTGGGGTTAAATGACGGCAAAAAGATCTGGAGCTTCAATGCTGGTTCTCCCGTCAGCAGCACGCCGGCAGTAATAGCCGACAGGTTTTATATCCTGACGGAGGACGGCCGTTTGCTTGCTTTTGGAACCAGATAGCAGGAACTGATCGAACATAATTCATTCTGTTCAGTTTTACATTAAACAGGTTCCGGCAAGCCGGGTCTTTTGAACTGAAGAAACATTTTAAATATATGAAGATAGTCTATTTGATAACCGGATCAGGAGGATCCTTTTATTGCGGAAATTGTTACCGCGACATGCTCTATGTCCGTGCCATCAGGAAGGTCCCTGGAATAAAGGCAAGCGCCATACCTCTTTACCTGCCGCCCGATAAGACTACCAGCAATGAAAGCGGATTTGATAAAAATGTGTTCTTCGGGGCAATTTCAATGTTTCTGAGGGAAAAAGTTCCTTTCCTCAGAAATATGCCAGCCTTTTTTGACAAATTTCTTGATTCAAAACTGTTTCTCCGGTTTGCAGCCAAACAGGCAGGCACAACAAGTACTGAAGGATACGAGGAACTTACAATAAGCATGATAGAGGGCGACAATGCATTTAGAAAAGCCGAAGTCGACAGGCTGGTCAGATACCTCACCAAGGACGGGAAACCCGATATAATCCATCTTTCAAATGCCCTGATCCTGGGAATAGCCCGTCAGTTGAAAAAGAGAATAGATGTAAAGGTTGTGTGCTCGCTTCTGAACGAGGACGACTGGATTGATGACATGGAGGAACCTTTCCGTTCAAGAGCATGGCAGATGATTGCCAAAGAAGCTGGATATGTCGATTTGTTTGTTACCCCAAGCAGCTATTACCGCGAACTGTTTAAAAACAAGACAGGCCTTAAGGGTGAAAACGTTCACGTGGTTCCCCTTGGCTTTGATCCTGAAAAGAACGAATCGCCAAGAACCGACAGAGAACCATCTTCAATTGGTTTTTTCAGCCGCATAAACAATTATAACGGTTTCGACAAGCTTGTGGATGCTTTCATTGAAATGAAAAAGCAGGATCAGATTCCCGGATTGTCGCTCAAGATATGCGGGGGCTATACGGGCGTTGACAAGGAGTTCATTTCGGCCCAGATTAAAAAAATAAGGGAAAATAAACTGGAGAAGTCAGTTAAGATATACCCTGAATTTGAAGGCGAAAAAAAGCTTGAATTTTTCAGGGATGTTGATGTAATAAGCGTTCCTGTGAGGAAATATGACGGTTACGGATTGTACCTGCTTGAAGCGAATGCATCGGGAATTCCCGTTGTCCAGCCGGCGACCGGAGCTTTCCCTGAGATTGTTGAAAGAACAGGCGGAGGAATAATCTACTCTCCTGATACGGTCAGCGAACTGGCTGTCAACCTGACTAAGTTGCTGAAGGACAAGAAACAGATTGCAAGCCTTGGTGAAAAGGGCAGCCGTATGGTAAGACAGGAGTTATCGCTCGACAGAATGTCGGCCGGACTCGCAGAAGTTTATAACAAAGCCATTAAATGATGCTTACACTGAAGAATATTTCAAAATCGTTCCTCCAGCGTGGTGTTGTACTAAAAGATCTGGATCTTACAGTAAACGAGGGCGACACAGTTTCCGTTTCAGGTCCTTCGGGTTCAGGAAAGACAACATTGCTTAACATAATCGGATTGCTCGACAGGCCCGACAGCGGAGAAGTACTATTCAGGGGCGAAAAGATACTCGGATACAATCAGGACGAATCAGCTTTATACCGGAATAAAAATATAGGGTTTGTTTTTCAGGATCACCTGCTTCTCCCCTATCTGACTGTCATGGAGAACATTCTGCTACCTCTTCTTGCTTCAAAAACCTCTGACCAGGATTACAGGCAGAAAGCCGATGAGGCCCAAAGAATGATGGAAAAAACAGGCATAACCGGAATAGCATCCAAATACCCGTATCAGATATCCGGAGGTGAAGCCCAGAGGGCTACACTTGTCAGGGCCCTTGTCAACCAACCCTCTGTTCTCCTTGCAGATGAACCAACCGGTTCGCTCGACAGGAGAAATGCAGAGAACCTGGGAGACCTTCTTACAGGCATGAACCGGGAATATGGCACCACTTTAATCCTGGCCACACACTCACAGGAACTGGCCGACAGAATGAAAGTGCAGTACAGCCTCTCCGAAGGAAAACTCAAAGATGGAATACATTGATAATTGAACGATGAAGCTAAGCCTCTTTCAGATTGTTTTACGATCCATCTCCCATAATTTCAGGGCGTATCTCTACCAGATTATAATCATAATACTGCTTACGGGTGTTGTAACAGGTTCGCTAATGACCGGCAAGTCCGTTCGCAACAGCCTGAAACAGACTTCTTTCGAAAAGCTTGGCAACACCGGGACTCTGCTGAGTTCAGGCATCCGGTATTTCGATCCGTCCCTCTCCGAAAGAATATCAGCCGAAACCGGCGTCTTATCGGCCGGCGTTCTTGAACTTGACGGATACTGCCAGAATTTTTCAACCCAGCAACTGGCGCCGCAGGTAAAAATTTATGCGATTGACGATAATTTCTTCCCGTTTCACGCCATTGAAGGCATCACTGTTTCCCGCGGCGAAGTTGCGGTAAACAGGAAACTCGCGGATTATCTTGATGTAAAACAGGGTGATGAGTTGATTATCAGGTTCAATTCGATCACAGATATTCCGGCTGATGCACCATTTTCTCCCGGCAAGGCGTCTAATCCATCAATTGTCCTTAGCGTTGGCAATATACTGGAACCGGCTTCTGCAGGCAATTTTTCACTGGGCATAAGCCAGCTTATTCCGATGAACCTCTTCATAAACCGTTCGGAACTGATAAATGCTGAAGGAGAAATTCCCGGCATTAACAGGCTCCTGTTCGACAGCCGGAGCGGGATAACCCCCGATCTGGTTGAAGCCGCATTCAGGAAAATAATAAAACCTGAAGATACCGGATTATCTCTCAGACATATTCCAGCCACTGGCGGATACGAGCTTGTAACCGACAGAATTTTCATCGATCAGTTTCAGGTTGATGAGATAAAAGGCAAAGTCAGTTCAGCTTTTCCTGCCATTACTTATTTGGCCAACAGTATCAGCAAGGGTGATAAATCAACTCCATATTCTTTTATTTCAGCTCTCGATCCTTCATTGTATGAGTGTATTCCCACAGGCAACTCTATAGTTATTAATGAATGGGTAGCGGAAGACATCGGAGCTAAAACGGGAGATACAATCCGGGTAACATGGTTTTCGCCCGATCCGATGAACCGGCTTACTGAGGAAAGAATGGATTTCATTGTCGGAAAGATTGTTCCGATGAATGATATCTGGTCCGATTCCCTTCTGATGCCTGAGTTCCCCGGCATAGCAGGAAGCGAATCGTGTACCGACTGGGATGCCGGCGTAGAGATTGATATGAATCTTATCAGGGATAAGGATGAGGATTACTGGAACCGTTACGGGGGCACTCCCAAAGCCTTTATCAGCTATGAGAAAGGCAGGGACCTTTGGGCAGGGAACTTTGGACCGGCCACATCCATACGATTCAAAACAGAAGTATCTGAAAATGAATTAAGGGAGAAGCTGACAGGTTCGCTCGATCCGTCACTGTCGGGGTTTTCGGTATCCGATCTGAGGCAGGATTCTGCGATGGCTGCAAGCAAAAGCGTTGATTTCAGCACTCTTTTCCTCGGGCTGGGATTCTTTATTATTTTGTCGGCACTCATCCTTCTCATACTTGTGGTATCAACGCACTACGAGTCAAAGAAGGACGAGGTTTCCACACTCTTTTCCCTGGGCTTTACAAACAGGAGGATAGAAAAACAGCTGTTCCTTGAGACAAGCCTTACGGCTTTGGCTGGAGCATTGACAGGCGCCCTGGCGGGAGGATTCTTCAATGTGATTATAATAAAAGCACTGAACTCAGTCTGGCAGGGTGCCGTTCAGACTAATACCCTGGTTTCCAGCTTTGATGGCTGGTCGTTTTTAATCGGTTTCGCTTCCACAATGGCTGTCATTCTTATTATCCTCAAAATCAGGTCCTCCAGGTTTCTGAAGCATCTCAGGGAGGCTGAAACCGGAAAAACAGTAAAGCCCTCATCAAGACTTAACTTAATTGCGCTTTTAGTTACTGTTTCTGTTACAATAGTTTCAATAGTCCTGTCATTCTTTCTGACTGATCATGCGACATTTCTTTCGTATATCGGAGGAGTTCTCATTTTTGCTTCCTTTATCCTTATCCTGCGTCAGTATTATTTAAGACCCGGAAAAACCGGAGATAACATTCTCAGGAACAGGGGCCAGATTTCAGATGCATATTATTCGTTTCATCCTTCGCAAGCCATTGCTCCAGTCCTTTTTCTGGCTGCCGGACTTTTTGCAGTGATAATCACGGGAGCCAATAAAATGAGCATTAGCGACAATATGCTTAAGCCTTCAGGCGGTACGGGAGGATATTTGCTATGGGGCGAGTCGTCGGTTCCGCTAAGAGGCACTCTTACAAGTGACGCCGGAAGGAAGGAATTCGGTCTCGACGATCCCGAAATGGAGGAACTATCGATATTGCAGGGACGAAAGACAGCCGGCAATGATGCCAGCTGCCTGAATCTGAATCATATTGCCTCTCCTCCGCTGCTTGGGATCGATGCCTCTGAATTCATCAGGAAAGGATCTTTTTCATTTGCAGTTACCATGAAGGGCATGAACGAATCAAATCCGTGGGAAACTCTGAGTATACCTCCCGCCGACGGGACAATTTATGGTATAGCCGACCAGACAGTGATGCAATACGGTCTGATGGTAAAGGCAGGCGATACCCTGAAAATCAGGACTGAGAGCGGACAGGTACTGAACGTTGTTCTGTCGGCCGGATTAAAATCTTCGGTGTTTCAGGGCTTTGTGCTTATCGGAATTGAAAACTTCAACAGGTATTTTCCTTCAGTAGCGGGAAGCCAGGTATTTCTGGCAGATGGAAACCGGGAGATGACGGATGATTATATAAACATTCTTGGCGACCGGATGGCAGAGTATGGCGTCCATTTCGAACCTGCGGCTGACCGGCTTGCTTCGTTCTTTGTGGTGACAAATACCTACCTGTCGGTGTTTACAATACTTGGAGGCATCGGAATGATACTGGGAGTTGCAGGGATCGGCCTTATTCTTGTAAGAAATTTCAATAACCGAAGAAGGGATTTCGGACTAATGCTGGCAGAAGGTTTTTCACTGAGAAGCATTAGAAAAATGATTTTCAGCGAACATGTTGTAATTCTTATTGCAGGCATTGTAACCGGCCTTGTTTCAGCCCTTGTTGCTACCAGACCGTCACTTGTAAATGATGCAGAACTACCCTGGCTAACAATAATAATCATGATCCTGCTTATTCTTGCAACAGGAATAACCGCACTTCTCCTTTCAGTAAGGTCAGTTAAAACGGACGCCCTTATCAGCAGGATCAGGAGGGAATAGATTTCTACTTCTTACCCACTGCAATCAGGTGATGCTGGGTTCTGAAATAAATCATCCCGTCGGTAATTGCAGGAGCGGTCATGCAAATATCGTTCATGGGAATTTCTGCCAGGAGATTAAAAGAACTGCCATCCTTGATTATATATACTGTTCCTTCTTCATCAACAATATAAATCCGGCCGTCGGAAGCCACCGGTGATGCAATAAAGCTTTTCGCACCCCCAAGCTTTGCGTTGTAGACCTCTTTTCCTGTCAAAGGATCAAGGCAGTTTATTGCCCCGTTCCAGTTAACATTATAAAGAAGATTCCTGTAAAGAAGCATTGTATGCATATATGAACCGCCACGGGGCTGACTCCACAGGACTCCCTGGTTCGAGGTTTCATTTTCCTTAAGGGTAATATCTCCGGAGGCACTGGTTTTTACAGCCATTATGGGCGAGCTCTTGCCATGT
The DNA here is from genome assembly GCA_034004115.1 of Bacteroidales bacterium. GTDB lineage: Bacteria > Bacteroidota > Bacteroidia > Bacteroidales > VadinHA17 > LD21. The sequence goes on from JAVEXG010000029.1 coordinate 30,101, forward strand.
GCGCTGTTGAAATAAATAAGATTATTGCCGGTTATCGGAGTGGGTATCTGGATATCTCCCCCGCCCGACATTCTCCAGACTTCTTTTCCAGTCGCAAAATCATAACCACCCCTGTGCTTGAATCCGTTTACAGCCACATAGGTCTTTCCCGTGTTTGTGTAAATATTGGGCGTACACCAGCCCGGGTATTCATCCCTCGACGATTTCCATAATTCCTTTCCTGTCTTGACATCATAGGCAGCCAGAAATGAGTTTTCCAGCACGTCGCACTGAATAATAACAACACCATTATGAATTACCGGTGAGCTTGCAAATTCCCATTCTGCATTCTTCATTATGAAAAAAGCGGATCGGAGAACTCCGAAGTTCTTCTGCCATAACAGTTTTCCGTTAATGTCGTAACAATAAAGTCCTTCTGATCCGAAAAAAGCCACAACATGTTGTCCGTCTGTAGCAGCTGATGAGTTGGCATGAGTCGATTTGGGATGCCTTTTTATTTTTGGTATACCCTTGTAAGAGGTCCTTTCCCAGATCGTCCGCCCGTTATTCTTATCGATGCAAAAGACCTTCCATTCATGAACGGATGAGTCGCTTACTGGTGCTACATCTCCGTAAAGACCGGGTTTGAAGCCTGCCTTATCCGTTTCACTTACAGCCGTGGTAATGAACAGCCTGTCGCCCCAGATAACCGGGCTGGATATTCCCATACCGGGAATATCGATACGCCATCTTATGTTTTCCGACTTGCCGAAGTCGAATTTTTCAGGGAGATTTGCATTGTCGAGTACACCCGAAGAGAGATAACCTCTGTAAACGGGCCATTGACGTTCCTGCTGTACCTGAGAGTAAACCCCCGTGGTAATCCATAACGGAAACAGGAGTGCGAAAAGAAAGAAAATCCTGATTTTCATCATAATGGTATTTTTATCTTAAAGGTATGATGGAACCGCACATGATTGAAAATATTATGCCTTTTTATATTTGGATGGCTAAATCAGATAATCATGTGTTAATTTTCAATT
>JAVEXG010000173.1:0-6365 GCA_034004115.1 Bacteroidales bacterium
GTCTTCCTTTCAGTGAATTCATAGTTGGTACGGCCCGAGCTGTCTGTAAAAAGTGTCAGTTTTCCCGATCGCACGGTGATCTTGGTGAAGGTATAGTTTCCGCGGATCATGTCAATCGTGCGCAGATCGACAGAAGCCGAACTTGCTGAAAGCAGGGTGTCGGTGTTCAGGCCCCTGAAAGCCGAAATGTCGAAGCCGTGTGAGGATAGAACCAATACATTCTTAAGTTCTATTGTTGCTTTTGGGAATTTTTTAATCAGTGAGAGCCTGTAGGATTCTGTGGAGATCTTGGTTGCGAAATTGTTGTTCAGGGTGTTGAGGACAATACCGGCAACCTTGTTCTGTATCGCCAGGGATATGACGAACAAAAGGACCAGCAAAGAGCCGATAATTATTGATACAGTCTTAAGTAACTTCGCCGCCAGTTTCATTTACCCGGATAAATCTCCTTCCCACGTAATGTTAACGGGAGGCAAAGTTACATTATTTGATTAAATAAAGTTTTATTTAAGGAGGAAGCTGAAATCATCAGATTCGCCGAGCTCAAGGGGCTCATGGCCTTTTCTGAAGATCCGGGATTTTCTCGGGCCGATGAGCCTCATCTTCCCGTCCTCCACATGGAACATAGTACCTTCGCGGAGTCCGGCGACCCACAGGTCGGGGTTTACTTCGATAAACTCTTCAATCCTTTGTTCCCTCGTCTCGCCGGCATGGCCCTCGGGGTTTGCATCGAGGTAATGGGGATTGATCTGGAAAGGAATCAGGTTGAATGCCCTGAAGGATGACGGCCTTATCACCGGCATATCGTTGGTTGTACTGATGGTTGGGCAGGCAACATTCGATCCTGCACTCCAGCCTATGTAGGGAGTTCCCGAAAGGACCTTTTCCCTTACCGGACCGACAAGCTTGTTGTCACGGATCATTTTAAGGAGCATCCATGTGTTGCCGCCGCCGACAACAATCGCCTGGGCCTTCCTGACTGCTTCGGCCGGATCGGTGAAATGATGGATGGAGATCACGTCATGTCCGGTTTCCCTGAACCGATCTCTGACCTTCAGTTCATAATCGTCCCAGGAAAATGTTACAGCGGCATAGGGGATGAACAATGCTTTTACATGCTTTTTACCGAGGAATTCCCCGATCATCTGTTTTGAATATCCAAGGTACTGTTCGCCGGGGTTTGTAGAGTTGCTGATAAGAAGAAGTTTCATGGTGAAGAGGTTGCTTGTTACTGGTTACTTGTTAGCTGGTTTGCACTCTGAAGGTATAACGAAAGAGGGTTCTTAGCCCCCACCTGGGGGGTTGGGGGGTGGAGTCATTGGTACTGGTCATTTTCTCAGACAATAGACAGGTTGTTTATTTAGAGTATCGGTTACTATAGCAAAGTTAATACTTTTCGTCAAGCAGCTTCCGCTTATGGTTTTCAGGGTTAACAGGTATCTCAAGGATTCTGCATTCATAATCCTTTATATTGAAGACAATGATTTTCCCGGAAAGGACACTGCCATAGCCGGTGATTATTTTAATCACTTCATTTGCCATTATTGTACCGGTAATTCCGGGCAGCACTCCCAGAAGACCGGTTTCGGCCGGAGGGGGATCACCGTTTATCGGCGGTTCTGTTCCGGGATTATAGCACCGGTATGTGGGTCCGCCTCTGTAGTTGAAAACCGAAACCTGTCCTTCGTATTTGTAAATTGCTCCGTGCACAAGCGGTTTGCCAAGGATAACGCATGAATCGTTCAGCAGATACCTCGCGCTGAAGTTGTCGGTTGCATCTACCACAATGTCGAAATCGCTTATTATGTGAAGTGAATTTGTCCGGTCTATTTTCAGGTTGATCCTTACGGTTTCGATAAGATCGTTCAGCATTTCTATCCTGCCGGCAGCAACTATCGACTTCAGTTTACCGATGTCGGCCGGGCCGTAGAGTATCTGCCTCTGAAGGTTGGGTTCATTTACAGTATCAAACTCGGCAATTGCAAGTTTCCCGGTTCCGGCGGTTGCCAGGTATTGAAGCACGGGACATCCAAGCCCCCCGGCTCCCACGACAAGCACCTTCGATTTTTTCAGTTTTTCCTGCCCTGCAAGTCCGATCTCCGGGAGCATTATCTGACGGCTGTAACGCCTTATCTCACGCTGTGACAGAGTGCTTTCTTTCATTTTTGTGTGACGGTTGCACACAAAGATAACCCAAATTCAGGGTGCGGCAAGTCAGTCGTTGAAAGTAAATGCAAGTCCTATCTCGAAAGGTTCGAGGTTGAATCTTTCGGGTCCCAGGCCGTCCTGGAACCATGGGGTGCAATAGTAAGTCCCGTAGATCATAAAGTTTTCATACCCTGCCCTGGCAGTGATCCCTCCCCTCAGGAGGTTGAGGTTGTATTCTCCTCCGGTTCTTGTCTTCTCTCCGTCCTGGAAGACGAGTTTGGTCCAGGCGTTAAGTTTTATCCCGCCTATTACTCCTGCAGCAATGTTAAACCTGCTGTAGCCTGCCGGGATCTGAAATTCGAGCAGAAGCGGAGCATTAAGGTACAGGGTATTGAATCTTGATTTCTTCACATTCGAAATGTTTTCGGGAATGGCTTCTGTAAGGTATCCGTCAGGGCCCACAAAGATTGTGCTGGGACCGTCGAACCTGTAGATATTCCAGCTTACACCGATTCCTGTAACCAGGCCGGCAAATCTGCTGAAACCTATATTCACCTGCGAGAAGTTAAGGTTAAAGCAGTTGGAGTTGCCGGTGCGGAGATTCATGTAATCTATTTCGTCGGGCAGAGTCATTGACTCAGCATAGAGCCAGTTGTTTAAGCCGGCTTCCACTCCCGACCAGTGGCCCCTGAAATGCCGGCCGCCCCTGTAACGGTCAGGTTCATCGCGGTCCTGCCATACACTGTAATCGTAGTTCCGTTCCGGTTCCCTTTCGGTCTTTCTGACTGTAGTTCTTTCAGAGTCTTTTTCTGCTGCTGCATTTTCCAGTTCCTGAAGTTCGTCGTACTTTTCCACATTCACCTTTTTGCCTTCCTCCGAATCGCGAATGTTAAGTCCGCGGTCGCCTACCTTGATTATCACAAGCGAATCGTTCCCGTCGATCCTGAAGATCTCGTCACCGATTATGACGGTCAGTGTGTTTGCCGAGTCGGCGATGGCGTGTTTTTTACTTATGACTGTAACCTCGCGCGACTGCAGGGTGAATGACTGGCAGACAGTTGCTGCCATAATGATCATAAGAAGGAGTTTCGTTTTCATGGCGTAATCGTATTTATTCTTTTCAATGCTGTGACGGTTACGTACACTGTTTAGTTACAAACTTTCGGCTGGTTTTCTCACCGGCGCATTTACTTTCACAAGCCTGGAAGCGAAGTAGTAGGAGCTTGTATTTCCATTTATGTCGGTATTCCGGTCGAGTGCAAGTTCCCAGCCGAAAAGCTTGTTGAGGCCCAGGATTCCGGCCCGGGCAATATCAAACCTTTCAACCGGTTTTGTTCCTGCGGTTTTATCGTTCATGATTTTTTCATGGAACAAGCGGGCCATGAAAAGTTCAACGTTGCTCCGGTTTTCGATAAGCGGCGGGATATAGCCGGGTTTATATTCAATCAGAGAATTCTGCGATGGTCTTTCTGTTTCAATAACATTTTCCGGCAGGCTCAATGCAATCATTTCAGGACCACTGAATCTTTCAAAGTCTGTTTCGGCCATGAGTATCACCGGAGGCTCCGGATCGGGGAGAACGGGTTCTGTTAATATTTCAGTTACTGTCTGACGTGGTTCAACCTGTATTGGTGTAGCGGATGTTTCTGTAAGCTGCTCCGCCCGGGTGTAAAGGAAGGGCAGGGGTGCTTCGATCGTGATAGTATCGGCGGCAGCAGGAACGGACGCCTGTGAATCAGGAGCCGGGGGATTCAGAGTGAATTTCAGCATCAGCGATATTGCAACTGCAATTGTGGCTGCGGCGCTCAGGGAGACAAGCGAAATACGGAATATCCTCCCTGCCGGGGTTAATTTCCTGATTCTGCCTTTATGTCTGTAGGTTATTGCCTGGGGTGTCAGCTTCAGGCCCATGATGAGGTCATGTTCCTTTTTTCTGAGTTCATCCGTACCGGTAAGCTCGTCAATCTCTGCCGTCTGTTCCGGGGAGAGGTCATTTTCGAGTTTCGCGATACAAAGATGTTCAAACTGTGTTTCTGAGAGGAGTGCAGCCGGTTTAAGAAGCCTTTGTTTGCCCCTGAAGCCCAGTTTGGGGGGCTTAAGCGAAACCGTTGCCAGGCTGTTCATTTCCTCTCCCAGATCGGGATTCTCCCTGAGGAAAGCCCTTAGCTCTTCGGCCTGCTGATCGCTGAGATTGCCGTCAAGCCAGTCGGTGAGCCATATTTCATAATTTGAACGGTCGGGCTTCATTATATTACTGATTCAATTTTCACTATAAAATTCCTGAGTGCCAGTCTGCCCCGGTAAATGTTAATTTTTACCTGAGCCTCGGTCATGCCGGTTATCTCGCCTATCTCGCGGTAGCTGTATCCCTCATAGTCGCGTAAAAGGACAAGCGATTTCTGATGTTCCGGAAGTTTATCGAGTGCAAGATGGAGTATCTCATTCAGGTCGCTGTATTGTTTTTCCGAAGTGAAATCATGGTAATCCGCATCTTCCAGGCTTGTCATTCTCTTTTCCTTTCGGATGATGTCGACCATTGTCCGGTAAGCTGTGGTGAAAAGCCACGACTTGACAACCGGATATTCAATTTCGGCAACATTTCTCCATAATTTCTCCCAGGTATCCTGCACAATATCATCCGCCCGTTCTTCATCCTTCAGATTTCCACGGATGAAACGGTAAACGGAATCAGAAAACTCTTCAACAGATCTGTTATATTCCTTTACAGTCATAAAACACAATACAGGATAAAGACGGATGAAAATAGGAAAAGTTACAAAACCGGCTGTAACAATATAGGAAAAACAATGAAATGGTTGTACCGGTTTCGCAAGTGGAATCATTGTCCGATTCCCTTTTTTTTTACCCCCCAACCTCCCTAAAAGCTACCATATTATACACATCTAGTTGCAAGTTAGAATCATTGTCCAATTCCCTTTTTGTCTACCCCCCAACCCCCCTACCTTGCTCCGCCGAAGCGGCTACGCGAAGGCGCAGAAGGGGGGCTATGTCTCTGATTATATTGAGTATAGAAACTTGAACTTCATCCAGATTTTCAAATATCTGTTCATTTGTGAACCTCAGTATTTTTATGCCGAACTTTTCAAGTTCATAAGTTCTTCCTTCATCATATTCCCTAACTTCAGTGCTTAAGTGAATCTCACCGTCGACTTCTATGGCAAGCTTAAGCTCATGACAATAAAAATCAAGCACGAAAATGTCAACCGGGTGCTGCCGTCGGAATTTGACTTTATAATCTGTTTTTGGTTGAAACTTTAAACCTGATAAAGCATTAACATTTAGATTCTTAAGCCCCCCTTTAGGGGGGTTGGGGGGTGGAATAAGCAGGGATGAAATACCATCTTCTGGGGGGCGGAACAAGCAGGGATGAAATGCCATCTTCTGGGGGGTGGAACAAGCAGGGATGACATGCCATCTTCTGGGGCCCCGTAAGCTTTCTGGAGGGGGGTAGAACGAAAAATGGGAAAGGAGAGGAGATTGTTTTGACAAAAAGATGTCCATGTGTTTTACACTACAGACATTATTGCTCCATACGGGGCTAAAATATTGAAAATGATATCGTTTCAGGTAAAAAAATTATCGACTAACAATAACCTGATTATCGTTAGTCGATAAAAATTCGTGAATTAATTCATTAGCTTTCAGCGGTCAGCTTTCAGCGATCAGCATTCAGCTTTTCCCGACCTTCATGACTTGCAAGACTTGCATGGCCTCCCGCCTCACACCGCACACCTCGTACCGCGTACCGCGTACCGCGTACCGCGTACCGCTTCATCCCTTATACTGATACACCTTCACCCAGTCAACCTCCATCGACGTCATGCCGCTGATGGGAGTCTCAACGCCGCCTGCCAGCAGCACATACATTGGTTCCTGCGGGACGTTGGATGTCTGACGGGCTATTTCCTGGCCGTTGATCTTCCATAGGAGCATATCGCGGGTCCATTCGAGGGTGTAGATATAGAAGTCGTTGGAATATCTGGGGCCTATCGATGCTTTGGAGAAACGACCGGGATCAGCCACGAAATCGGTCCATACCTTGTTATTGGAGGTACGGCAGATATCAATATGAGGGGTGATCTTGTCGGACAGCATCCAGAAATTATTTCTTGCGGCAGGGTTCCCCAGCTTTATCTTGGCTGAGAAGATGCCGTATTTCTGCCTGAAGCTCTTGCCGGAGTTGACAATCCCCGAAG
>JAVEXG010000174.1:0-6155 GCA_034004115.1 Bacteroidales bacterium
CCCGGAATTTAATATTTGCCGCACTAACGCCTCTTTTTTCTTAATCCCTGGTCTATTTTCTTTTCCGCTTCAAGAATTAAAGCATTCTTTCATCATGAAATCTACAGCCTCGTATCCAGCCAGATCATCTATAGTTGGCAACTGACACTTCTTATTCATTTTATTTCATCCGGAAGCTCAAAATATCCATTGACATTTGCTGGAAAATCGACAACCTTGACAACAGAAGCTAGATTGATCGGGCCATAAATGTGGGGAAAGTGATTATCCGGGCGAGGGTCGTGCTTAACTGGTCCCTTGCCTGCCGGATCTTCGTATTTGCATACAGCAGTCAATTTATTTTCATCAATGCATAGCAACACAAGTCCGGTTTGCCCTTTAAAGAAAAGGTTTGCAGTATCAACGGTTTGTTTTAATGTGGAACAATGAATAAAGCCGTCAGATTTTAATGAGGCCGGGATGTATTCTCCAATTTGGTTTGCCAGTTCCCAGTCTTGTCTGTTTGTAATATGAAGGATCATAGGAAATAAGATTTTGTTATTGATAATACTGTAACGATATTCATTGTGTATCTGTCCGTTTTTAACAGCTGATTTCTCGAATATCCCTTCCTTTTTAAAATCAGCCTTTTCAAGAACTATCAACCTGACCGCCATTCCATATTTTCGCGTACTTGTTTAACCGAGGGTAAATTTATTAACATCCCGCCAGATTCTGCAACAAAAGCCCCACAAACATATCGCCCTGACGGGGCTCCGGAAACCGTGATCGATTGATTTTGCTACAAACATGGCACCGCTACGCGGCTCAAAATTCATCAATGGGTTGGCAGGAAGAATATTTCGCCTGGTCATGGGCATTGGATTCCTGGTTGCAGGGGTATTATTTCGGGACCATACCCTTGGTGTAATATCTATTGTGTGGGGTCTTTTCCCATTGAGTGAAGGAATTTTTGACATTTGCTACATAAGTGCTGCACTGGGTGGTCCGCTATCCGGAAAAAAGATCAGGGCCCAACAAGTTAATCTCAGGAAGGCTTAACGAACCCGGGATTCAATCATTTTACCTGGTGTTCAATGTCAAGTGAGGATTTGATTATTGGAAAAACCAATTCGGATTTTTATGTCTATACTTCTATGTTGGCTTTAAATACCTTAGTGGCAAATAATTCAATAAGTAAACCATAGATAATACCGGCGGTTGTAAAGAGCAGGAAACCTGTTATACCGTCTTCAAGAAATGAGATTGAACTAATAAGAGAAACAAGGAATCCTATCAACATTCCATGTAATAAGTAATTTATTCTCAGCCTGCTTATTCCAATGATAAATCCCAGCATTAATCTATTAAAAAATGTGCCGGCTATCGGAAAGAAGGAAAACTCTGGCATACTGCCACTCAGGTGACCTCCGATGGAACAGATGATACCAGCTAAAATTCCTCCAATTATGCAGATTATTAAACGTTTTCTTAACATAGGGTCAGGTTACCGGATTAATAAGAGAGACTTGTTTCCATGGTTATGATTTTGATCATCACCAAAGTTACTCAAGGAATAAGCCATAGTCAAATTTATTTCAGACTGTTACTAAACTCCGGAATATGCTTTGTACTATAGCTTGGCCGGGGTTAAGATCCTATAAAGAAATCCACGAATTTTTATCGTAAAACGATATCCCGGTTATTGTTTTACTACAAATTATTTACCTGAAACGACATGCTTTTCAGGGTTCCAAGACAGATGAAGGGGAAAAATGGCACACGACACAAGAATCAAGACGTCAGGAATCAGGGTTGATTTATGATTTTCTTATCTGTTCTTTCTTAATTTTGATCCAGGGCTCCGGATCATTAAATATTCCTGCCTGAAATCCTAACCACCAAGATAAAAATTACTCAGTCCCCAATATTGGATATAAAATTTATTATCCCGATGGCAATAACAACAGAGATACTGATTGCACCCAATACAATAGTCTTTTTTTTTGAAAATTTCACATCCTCTGACTTAACAATATTGTCAAGCGGTATTGCAGCGAGACTATAAGTATTGACTTTTAGAAGTGAATCAGCGGGTAGATATAAACGGACTTCATTCCCAAGGATGGCAGACTCTTTGGTGGTAATCCTGCCATAAAGCGTATCAGACGATATTGATGCATTATTAAGAAAATATTTTGAGTCCGGTGTATGGATAACATAAGAATACTTCTCTGAATTAAGAAGGACAAGGTCAGATGCTGAAATGACTCTGGTACTGCGACAGCCGGTAAGCTGCAGCAGCAGAACAAAAATCATAAGGACAGACAGGCTTTCTAAAAACTGCGAATACTTTTTCATAGTTAGTGTGTTTAGAAGTGAAAGCTGAATAACAATAAAGCTACTAAAGAATGGAGCTGAAGTCAAATTTATTTTAACAACCTACTTTCTGATTTGCAGCCCTCCCAGTGAGGTTGTCCTGGTTCAGGTGTTCCGTAATGCACAACCACGGCCTCTATTACAGACGGTATTTATTACGTTAGAGTACACGATGAGGATCAACCTGTGCCACCCGATGAAATTTCAGACCTCACGTATTTGACCAGCTAAAAGCAAAATATAATTGGCTTAGGCTTTGTGGCGGTGTAACTTTGAGTAGACTAATCATTGAATAATGAAAAAGCTGATATTGATTTGATCCCCGGTTTCTTACGGGATGCGGGATCTCCTCCGGCAGTACTGCATTGCCGGGAATAGCTTTTTCATTTATCAGTCTCTGCCTAATGCTTTATCATATTTAAATCAAAAAGTTTTAGATAATTTAAATCATCCCAGGGCGTTAGTAACTATAAATTTCAACATGAAATCAACTCAATTTCTCAGCACGCTTTTGTTTGTGACCCTTGTATTAGTATTCTCATGTACAAAAATTGAGGATCCGCCAACAGAAGGACTTCTGGTGTATTATAATTTTGAAGGTAATCTAAATGATCAAAGCAGCAATAGCAACGATGGTGTGGAAGCTGCTTCGGGCAATTATGTTACAGGAGTAAACGGCAAGGGTCTGGATTTTGATGGAATATCCGATTACTTCACTTTAACCAATACATTAAATTCCAGGAACGGGCTAACTTTCTCATTTTGGATCAAATCAAGAGGTGCTGCAGGTACAGAAAACAATGGAGTCATTATATCGAAGTATAATTCGACTGCTGATGAACGATGTTTCTTAGTCTATTCATTTGGAAGCGGTGCTGTAAGGAGTGATAACCGCCTCTCTGCCGCATTTTACAGAGACGGAGCCTCAGCTCTGATTCATGATAATGTAAAATCCTACTTCGCAGATAGTGAATTGTTGGCATATCCTTCGGATCCTTCCCTGTGGACGATTATCAAACCGACAAAACTCGAACCCGGGAATTGGACTCATTGTGTCATAAATGTAACACCGACTACACTTGAAGCCTGGCTTGATGGTGTTCTGTGTGTAAAAAAGGAAAGAGAGCATAATTTCTATTTTGATAGTCCGTCCGAACCCATTTGTATCGGGAATACTTTAAATGCCGGTGACGGCTCAACCAATCATTACAATGGAGTGCTTGATGAACTGCGAATTTACGATCGGGGACTCACAGAAAAGGAAATCCAAATCCTCTATAGGACAAGATAATACGTTTTTAGCTCAAAACTATGACAAATTGCCACCTCTGATCTTATCAGGGTGTGATGGCGTATTTGAAGTTTAGGGTACGTGCCATCCTGCAGGAGTTTAAAATATTCTCCTCATAAATAATGAGAATACGGGGATTTTTCACCCCAGGTGGTTAACTTGAACCTATCAATTCACAATAACCACTCCGCCGTTTTGGGGAATTATAAGTCCAAATTCCTGCTTTTTCCCAACCTTAACCGAAGTCAGCCTGCCGTTGAGTTGTTCATCGTCGCTGTATTGTTTCACTTCCTTCAGGCCCTGAAACATCGGCAGGGTTACTTTGATTTTCAGGACTTCCTTTTGGGCATTGACACCGGCTACGTACCACTTGTCGCCATGGCGGCGGGCAATAACAACATATTTCCCGGGATATCCATCTATAAACCGAACCTCATCCCAGGTGGTGGGGACCGTTTTCATAAAGCTGATGGCCCATTCGGGAGCGTCAGTAAGGTTGTTGGGCGCCAGTGCAAAATGCTGAACGGCACTCTGAAACATTATAGCGGTTGCAATTGCAAATACATCAGAGGTCAGGCGTTTTGATCCCCGGTTCGGTGTGTTTGTGGCATTGTAAAACTTATTCAGGGCGCTGCCTCCAAAATCCATGCTGCCTATTGTGTTGCGTATAAAGGGGTGCAGACAGGCATTGAACGCTTCATTGTCGCAGCTTTGTTGTGTGAAATGCAGGTTTTCGCTGGCCAGGATAGCTTCGCTGGCGGCATAATTGGGGTACATGCGTTCCCATCCCCGTGGAATCGTGCAGCCGTGGAAAATCACAAGCAGTCCGAAATCGTTGGCATCGTAAAGGATATCTTCGTACAGCTTCATTGTAACCTGTTTGTCGCCGCCGAAAAAGTCAACTTTAATACCGCTGACCCCGATGCTTTTCATCCAGGCCATCTCTTTCCGGCGGGTTATGGGGCTGTCCATGATCCCCCGCGGACCCTGCGGTGCATCATTCCAGTAACCATTGGAATTATACCATAAAAAGAGCGCCACATTTTTACTTTTCCCGTAACTGGCCAGTTCTTCAATTTTATCCCGCCCTATCTGGGTGTCCCACAGTGCATCGACCAGAATTGTCTGATATCCCATGGCGGCGCTGAAATCGATGTATTCCTTCTGCACATCGTATACCGTGGCACCATCCATTTTCATGATCCAGCTCCAGCTTCCCTTGCTGTATTGAAATTTCTGCGATGCTTCGAAACGCGGTTCAACCACGCTGAAAGGAATTGTAGTTTCAACAATCGGAGCCAGTGTTTCTCCGAAGGTAAGGGTGCGCCAGGGAGTGTAGCCGGGAGTGGTTATGCCCGGAGCCGTTGTTCCGTTACCGTTGTTTTCTTCTTCCATCGGAAATCCGATAGTGTATAAACCTTCAGGATGACCGATCAAACGGCTGCCGCAGTAGCGGCTGTCAACTCCTGTTTCCGAAACCAGCACCCAGCCGTTGGCGTTCACCTTAAAAAGGCACGGGAAAGTGAAGCCGTTTCCCTGACCGTTTTCGCCCATCGGGGCGTCGGCAGTGTAAGGTATTTCATAACTCGGCATGGTTCGGGCAAATCCTACCATCGCCTTGCTCTGTGCGGTGAGGAAAGTGGTTGTTCCCTCCGGAAAGACAAAACCAGTGGCTTCCTGATTCACGACACATGAAAAGCTTGCGCGCCGGGGATAAACCTTGTATTTAAAGGCCACGTCGTTGTTGCTGACGCGAAAAACCACATCGAATACAGGTCTGTTTTCCTTTACAAGGGTGAACACAGCTTCGTTTGCCTCATAACGGACTTTGCTTTGTTTAATGTTGGGCAATTCATATGATTCGTCAATCTTTCTTACAGTGGTTGAATCCTTCAGCGACATTCCCTGGGTGAAGTCACCGATATTTGTTTTCAGTCCCAGCGGCGACTGATTCAGGAATTGTTTTCCATTCAATGTTATGCTGTAAGACGGTATGCCGTTTTCAGCGGACACGGTTACAATAAGTAAGCCATCGGGACTGGTAACCTGTTTTTCTGCTGCATTTGCTGAAGCAAAAACAAAAAGAAGCAGTAAAAAGAATGTACGGGTTTTCATATTGTCAGGTTCAATTTGGTTTTGAATTATTTGATATCTTTCTTAACCAAGCACATTGATTAAAGCTATATCAACCGGTTATAACATCAATATCAGCATACCCTGCGTCCCTGCATATCCGGGCCCATTGGCGTGCATCAAGTTCTGTCGGGTTATAAAACTCATCCGGTTTCAGAGGAAAATCGTTGTATACTTTATCGTTTACCTGATAAACGAAATCCGCAAACAGTGGGGAATTCTGAACCGGAGGATTTTTGGATTTGCTGTCTGTGCTTACTATCGAACTGGAAAATAATACGAGACAAACAACAAGAAACATTATCGTCCTTATCATTCTAAATTCGATTTGATTTAAAGAAATTTAGTTGAATACTTTTTATCTGCCGTACAT
>JAVEXG010000175.1:0-6071 GCA_034004115.1 Bacteroidales bacterium
TGTGAACTTTGACAGCTACCGCGATTACCGGACAGGTTTTGAGTTCACCGTCACCGCATGGGGCCAGAAGGTTGACCTTGTTCTTTTTAATCCTGAGAACTGGGATTTCAACTGGAATGCAGTGTGGCGGTGCAAGGTGGGAATGGAAGACTCCGCCTGGATAGCCGAAATAGAAGTTCCTCTCAGTCAGCTTCGCTACAGCAACAAGGATGAACAGGTTTGGGGAATGCACACATGGAGGTGGATCGACAGGCTCCAGGAAGAGAGCAACTGGGAAAAACAGACAAAGACCGGTCCGGGGATGCTTTACAACTACGGGGAATTCATCGGGCTCAAGGGATTGAAGAAATCACGGCGTCTTGAAATATCACCTTTTACACTTGGAAAACTCAACACCGTTGAGGCTATTCCGGGTAATCCTTACACAAAAAACGGAAGGATATGGGGAGCAAATGCAGGTCTTGATGCCAAGATCGGAGTATCGAGCAACTTCACGGTCGACCTTACAGTAAACCCCGATTTCGGCCAGGTTGAATCCGATCCTTCGGTTATGAACCTGACTGCATTCGAGACCTTTTATGAAGAGAAAAGACCTTTCTTCCTTGAAGGTCTGACTATATTCGATTACAAGTTCGATCAGCAGAACCTATTCTATTCCAGACGCATAGGACATTCTCCTTCCAGGACGGTCCAGACTGTTGGCGACCAGTATGTGAAATCGCCCGACGTGTCCAAGATTCTTAGTGCAGCCAAGTTCAGCGGTACGACATCCAAAGGGCTTTCGGTTGGGCTTATACAGAGTGTGACGGCAAATGAATTTGCCAGGATCACCGATGCTGGCGGCAACGAATCAAAGGTTAAGGTTGAACCTCTCACCAACTACCTTGTAGGCCGCATTCAGAAAGGCTATAATGCCGGGAATACCGTAATAGGAGGGATGTTCACATCAACAAACCGTTTTATTGAGGATCCGGAGCTGGAGTTTCTTGCAGACAATGCTTTCACCGGCGGACTTGATCTTCTTCATCACTGGAACGACAAGAAATTCTTTGTGAATGCAAAGCTTGTCGGGAGCTATATAAAGGGCAGCAAAGAGGCATTGACCATGCTTCAGGAATCGTCGGCCAGGTACTACCAGAGGCCCGGGGCCGATTATCTCGATTACGACCTTAACCGAACCAGTCTCAGCGGGTCGGGAGGTAAGGTTCAGGTGGGAAAAGGAGCCGGAGGCAACTGGAAATATTCAACTGCAATTTCGTGGCTTACCCCGGGGCTCGAGCTGAATGACCTTGGATACATGAGGACATCCGACGAGATCGAGAATCAGAACGAAGTGCTTTATCAGACTGTAAAACCGGTATCGGTCTTCAGATCATTCAGTGTAGGTTTTGAACAACGTAATTCATGGACCTTTGGCGGTGCATACCTGGGTTCAGACGGAGAGATATCATTCCGGTCCGCGTTCAAGAACCAGTGGACATTCATGGTTGAGGCTGCTTATCACTCTCAGGATATTGACAACAAGATTCTGAGGGGGGGGTATGACATGCTGATGCCTGCGAGTTATGAATTCAGGGGAATGCTTAGTACGGACGGTTCAAAGAAATTCATTGCGACCCTCGGAGGAGGTTACGATAAGGCTGCAAGTAATTCCGCTTCGTCCTGGGGTATTCAGCCCGGTATCTCGTTGCGGCCATTCAGGATACTGAAACTAGGCATAACTGCCGATTATGAGGAAAACCATGACGAACTGCAATATGTTGCCACCAGGACAGACCCGTCGACATTATACAGGAGATACATTCTCGGGACGATTGACCAGAAAACACTTGGACTGACTTTCAGGGCCGATATCAACCTGACTCCCGAATTTTCGATTCAGTATTATGGAAGTCCATTTATCTCAAGAGGTAACTATTCGGAGCTGAAAAGAGTCACCAGTCCTGAGGCAAAAAACTATAACGACAGGTTTGCTATTTATCAGAATCCATTGATTGCCGGCGATAATTACTTGCTTGGCGACAATGATGATGGAATTCCTGTGCTTGTCGAGGTTGGCAATCCCGATTTCAATTTTCACCAGTTCAGGTCAAACCTGGTTGCAAAATGGGAATACCGCCTCGGTTCTTTCATATATTTCGTATGGTCGAGCGACAAAACGGGGAGCAACATGTTTTCAGGTTCATCGCTTGAGGATTCATACGGATACCTTGGTGACATTTATCCCAACAACATATTCATAGTCAAGCTGAATTACTGGTTCTCACTATAGATTGCACACAACAGGAATTCTACATAAATAACAGCAATCATGAACAAATCAGGACACGGCATCCTCAAGATCTATGCAAGCACCACCGACAAGATCGGGCAGAAGCTTCTATATGAGCATATAGTTGTTCTGGCCAGGGACAAGGGCATTTCAGGAGTTACGGTTTACAGGGGGATCATGGGGTATGGGCTGAGCAGCCAGATAAGCGCCCCGAGATTCTGGGAACTGACTGAGAAACTTCCGATAATGATCGAGATCATTGACAATAATGACGTGATAAATGAGTTTTATAAACTGATTGAGCCTGATTTGCTTAATATGCCTAAGGGATGTCTTGTTATCGTAGAGCCGGTAACATTAAGACTGCATAAACCGGGGAAACATTGATGTCATCGGCAGTAACAGATCATTCCGCAGGGGAAGAAATGCATCGCGGGCTAAGTTTTAGTCATTTGAAATTGTAATGTTGGTCGTCGAAAATATGCAGGAGGTCAAATAAACTCTTAATTCTTTTGCGGGGCTGATAAAATTCCTCAAATTTGACCGTACTATCAGCATATAATCGAACGGAGCATGGTATTGTTAGTTATTCTTAATCCTGTTTTCTGATAATGAAAATATTGATTTGCGAAGATAATCCTATGGCAATGAAGACACTCTCAGTTATTCTTGAGAGGGAAGGATTTGATGCTGATGTGGCTGAAGACGGAAATGAGGGGATTGAAATGCTACAGCGGAATGAATATGATCTGCTTGTAATTGACATACATCTGCCCTACAGGAGCGGTCTGGAACTTATTAAGTTTGTAAGGTCGGAACAAGGCAGGGATACACCTGCAATAATTCTTACTGCATTCAGCGACAGCCAGATGCAGCGACAGGCAGGAGAGCTGGGCATTAGCGACTATATTGTGAAGCCCTTTAATCCCGTCGACCTGGTTTCCAGGATTAAATCATTACTCAACAAATAACTATGAAAAGGCTTTTCATATTTCTTTTTGTTGGGGCTTTGATCACGATGCTTTCGGGACTGACACCGGTTCTGTCCCAGGAGGCAGATAGTCTGGAAGTCATTAATCCGGAAGCCGAATACCTGAGAATAAGAACCATGGCGTTTGAAGGCAACCTTGAAGCCGCAGCGGCTGATGCAAGGAAACTGCTTAACGCCTATCCTTCATATGGTGATGTAAGGATACTTCTTGGCCGGATACTTGCATGGCAGAAGAATTTTGAGGAAGCTGAAGCAGTAATAGACACTCTTTTACTTACTGAACCGGATAACGCCGATGCACTTTCGGCCAAACGCGACATATCGCTCTGGTCAAAGGAGAATACGGCAGTTGTAACCGATTTCCGGACAGGTTATTCGTTTGATCATTTTACAGAGCCGTATACCAGGTTCTGGCAAGTCTTCAATGTCGGTGCAGGTCACCGGTTCGGCTGGGGTCCGGCTGCAGCAGGGATCAATATAGGGAATCTCATCACCGATCAGGAGACAGATATCTATGCCACCGAGGTACAGTTTGAGGCCGAAGCCTATCCGCGCATCTCCGATAAGAACTATGCCTATGTCGCTTACGCCTACAGCCCGGGTAATTACTTCCCGACGCACAGGGGAGCTTTCGAGTTCTGGGAGATCCTTCCCAAAGGCTGGGCGGTTTCGGCTGGGCTTAATTACTATTATTTCGACAAGAACATATTCATAGGGCTTGCATCAGTCGAGAAATATCTCGGGAAATACTGGTTTTCAGGCAAATGTTACGTGTACTTCAAGGATGACGGCCCGAGGGCTTCATTTTACCTGAATGCACGCCGCTATTTCAACGATTTTAATTACCTTCAGCTTACTCTCGGAACCGGGACGGCACCTGATGAACCATATGATATAAGGGAGGACATAAACCGACTGAATGCTCACAGTGTGAGGCTTGCCTACAACTTCACTGTTAACGGCCGGTTTACGGTGAAGGTGGGAACCGGTTATTCGCGCGAGCAATACGATGGAGAGGGAGGTCCGGCCTGGAGAAACAGGTTTGAAGGAAATGTTAATCTGATTTATGCAATTAAGATGAAGTGATGAAATACCGGGTCATTGCTATATTGTCACTTCTTGTGTTTACTGTTCTGAAGGCAGGACATACGGCCGACTATTCATCGCACAGGATCCATCCGGAACCCGTTTACATACCCGATGGCGCATCTCTTATTACTGCAGGTGTCGATGAAGCGAGGCTCAATGATGTAATTGATCTTTCAAAGGATTTCTATCCCATCCAGATAGGCGCCTTCAGGGTAAAGTCGAATGCCGAAAAGATGTACAATGAGGTCTCGGAAGTTCTGGGAGGCGATGTTGAGATAATAGAGGAAGACGGTTACTTCAAGGTAAGGGTCTCAAAGCTGGACCTCGAAAAGGTGAGAAGTTTTATTGAGCCCGCAGGGGAACCGGCTGAAAGCGAGTCTTTTCAGGAAGCATCAGCGCCTCTGACCGATACTTTGTCAACAAACAGCATTGCTGCAGATAGTGTACCGGAGACCTTTGTGGCTGTACCCCCTGTAATAGAGATTGAAGCCCCTGCTGTGGAGCCCATTGTCCAGAAACCGCCGAAGTTTTTCCTTCTTAATTCCGAAAGCCCCTGGCTGAAGCGGATCAACTATTTTGGCAAGTCATTCGCCCTGGTCAATGCGCTTTTAATTACTATTTTCATTTCATTCGTTACGATGATAATCCTGCTGATGGTCATTCTGCTCAACAGGAGAAGGATGGAGAAGGAGGAGGATCTCAGGCAGTATCTGGCTGAGACCTATCAGGGGATGATAATTGATTACCTTTTCACCGGGAGCAGTGCCGATAAGTTCCGGAGCATAGCATCCGACACCTACAGAAGGCAGGCCCTCATCGATCAGATGATCGACGTTAGTGTTAACCTCAAGGGGGATGCCGAGGAGAAGCTTTGCGGCCTCTATCTTTACCTGGGTCTCGACAGGGACTCGATCAGGCGTGCCCACGACTACCGCTGGCACAAGAAGATAAAGGGTTTCCGCGAGCTCGCCTTTATGAACATAAAGGATGCAAATGACGAAATCTACAAGGCTCTCAATTCCAAGAATGAGATTCTCAGGATGGAGGCCCAGATAGCGCTTGTAAGGCTTACGAATGAGGATCCCTTCAGCTTCCTTTTCCAGCTTGAAAGACCTTTTTCCCTCTGGGAACAGATCACCCTTCATGAGCTGATGATCCAGCATGACCTTCCGGTGCCTGAATTCAGCAAATTCCTCAAGGCATCAAATCCGACCGTTGTCATGTTCGCCCTGAGAATGATCAGGGAATTCAAACAGAAGCAGGCGGAGGATGATGTCAGGGAGGCACTTGAGCATCAGTCACAGGAAGTCCGCAAACTGGCAGTGGAGGTTGCCGGTGACCTGGAATTACGGTCCACCCTTGAAGTAATGAAGAGAATGTACAAGACACAGGATAACCACACCAGTCTTGAGATCATCAAGGCAATGGCCAAGATGCCTGATCCTTCACTTCTGGGGTTCCTTAAGCTTGTGCTCGACAAGGAGGATGATGTTCAGCTCCAGATCGAAGCCACCAAGGCTATCGAGAACAACGGGGAGGAAGGCGTGAAGACCCTTGTCAAGCTTATGAAGTCGGAATACAAGAATTACAATATAATTGTCAGGCACGTGCTTGACCGAAGAATATTCTAGAAGCCATGGGAATCTTTTTTGCACATGTTATCTTCTACCTGACGCTGGTGCTCTTCGCAAGCTACCTGATGCTGGGTATATTTTCGGC
>JAVEXG010000176.1:0-5857 GCA_034004115.1 Bacteroidales bacterium
AAGGTAAAAAGCAGGATTATCGTTCCGACTGTCAGAGGACTGAGGGAGGAAGGCATTGATTACAAGGGATTTATTTTCTTCGGACTCATGAATGTAGGCGGCGAGCCTTACGTTATAGAATACAATGCACGGTTGGGCGATCCGGAAACAGAAGTTGTGATACCCAGAATCAAATCGGACCTCTACGAACTTTTCGAGGGTGTGGCAAAAGGTGATCTGGACAGGAGACCGCTGGAGATCGATGAGAATTATGTGTCGACTGTGATGCTTGCATCGGGTGGTTACCCGGGGCCGTATGAAAAAGGGTTTGAGATAACCGGGCTTGAGGGCAGTGACGATTGCATGATATTCCATTCGGGTACAAGAATGTTTGACGGCAGAGTCCTTACTGCGGGCGGCCGGGTGGTTGCGGTAAGCTGCCGCGGAGGATCGATGAAGGAAGCACTGGAGGCCTCCTACAGGAACGCCGGATCAATTTCTTTCAGGAACATGTACTACAGAAAAGATATCGGATTTGACCTTTGACAATATATGCTTCTAAGAAAATTCAGGCAGACAGGGCCCGATGTACTGATCCTTATCGTGGTCGTTTTTTTCCTGACGTGGCTCGGGGCATTTCTCCATCCAGTGCTTCCTTCCGCTTTGGAATATGACGAAAAGCCAATGCCTCTTTTCAGGATACTGTTGACGGTGACTGATTTCAGCCCCTTTTTCAGTGTTGTTGCTGCCTTCCTTCTTACCCTGCTTGTCTCCTATCTGCTTGTGAATTTCAATACAAGCGCCTTCTTTATCAGCGAGCGGACTTTTCTCCCCGCGATCGTTTATGCACTTCTGACGGCTGTTTTTCCCGAATTTCAGGTACTCAACCCGGTTCTTCCGGCAGCAGTTTTCCTCATACTTGGAATCAGGAGTATTGTTGCATCGTACAAGGTATATGGCACTGCATTCTCTTTCTTCGACGCAGGAATACTGATCGGCACGGGCAGCCTCTTCTTTGCGCCCCTGATTTGGATGGGAATCCTCCTTCTGGCAGGAATCGTTATTCTCAGGACGGTCAATATTAAAGAGATCATCATTTCTATTCTCGGAATTGCCACCCCGTTATTCATCGTGTATGGTATTATGTATGTATCAGGAAAGGATATGGCGGAGCAGCTCTCGGCCGTATCGTGGAATCTCTTTGGCAAGGAGCTCAGTTTTCATGTAGCAGGGGTGAAACTTGCGATTATTATAATCGCCGTGATAATGATACTTATTGCTGTCGCTCAGCTTCTGCCGGCGCTCAATATGAAAAAAATCAAATCGAGGAAAACCTTAACCCTGCTTTTCTGGACTTTTTTTATTGCTTTGGGTATCACAATATTTTCAGGTTCTGTGTCAGGCGAGATGCATTGGCTGCTGATTATTCCTCCCAGTTATTTTCTGACGCACTATTTCGTTTTTTCAAGGGCTAAAAGGATTCCCGGGATAATAATGACATTATTGTTCCTGCTTGCCGCTGCCGCCCAGGCGGCATATTATTTTCAATAGGCTACTGGAGCATCGAAACGATGACCACTCCCGACCCTGAGTGGCCTTCAGTGAAGTCAAACCAGACCTGGTAAACCCCGCTTTTGTTGCATATAAGATCGATGTAGGGATAGATATTTCCGGTATTGCTGTCGACTGACGATGCAACATTCTTGTTTGTTTCGTCATTAATGTTTATTATCAGCTGGCCTTTTGAATTATCCGAGGTACACAGGGTGAACCTGTATTTTGTATTTTTCCACAGCGACAAATTGGCTTTGTACCGGAAGGCGGTCCCCGCTGCTCCTTCTCCAAGCTGGATTCTGAAATCCTTCAGATATTTGGCATTCGCTCCGGTGCTTTGCAGGCATTTGCTTACAAGCGGATCATTTGGAGCCTGCGAGGATAGAATCGCAAACGCAGGCAGCAGCAGCAGTAATCCAAGAAAGAGTCGTTTCATACTAGTTATTTGATAATCAGCAGATTTCTAATTTTTTCAGTTACATCGACAATGGCTTCAAGCTGTTCATCGGTCATTTCAACTTTGCTGGTTTCGGTCTGGGTTACAACCAGTCCTCCATCCTTTTCGGAGCTTACCGGTTCGCCCTGGGTATAACTGATCTCAACGCCGTCGTATTTTGAGGAGATTTCTTTCAACTGGGAGCATAGTCCGGTAAACTGACGGTCGAGGTTGCAATATGGTTCCGTCATACGTATCATCTCACTCAGGAAATGCTTCTGTTCGCCTATACGGTCTCTCAGAAGATGATCAGGATGATGCCTTATCACCTGTGTTGCAAAGTACTGGGCCTCGATCCAGGCTCCGATTATAATCAGAGCCGATAACTGACCGCGGTTGTTTTCAGTAAGATATTTGTCGATCTGGTTGTAGGAGTCGATCGACAGGAACAGGAGGGAATCGAGGTTTGATTTGCTCAGGGAAAGCCTTTTAATGGTTTCAAAGTCGAAGTACTGTCCGACATTCAGACCTTCGGCAAGCTTCCTGATCGACGACAGTACCTCAATTGAATTGCCTGTCTTCTCATAGATGTTAAGGTAGCCAAGGTCAGCGCCAAGGATACCCATTGCAAGGGCCTTGTCGAATGTTGAAGCCTGATCGGTCGCCTTCAGTGATGAAGCGAGGTATCCCTGGGAAAATGGCACCCCCTGAACTTGCAGGAGATTAGCTATTTCGATGGGAGATGAGAAATTCATTGAGATATCTGAAGTGAAATCATCGTCCGGTACTATGGCTTCGTACATTGTATCAGAACCTGCCAGCTTGAATTCATCAGATTTTTTCGTGCTGTTATGGCATGCAGACAGCGCCAAGGCAAACACGAGGACCAGAAAAAATGCTCTTCCTTTCATTAAGGATAATCTATTGGTTATTACAAAAATATAAAAAAACACATTTGCCAGTCATCTCAGGCTGTTTTTCGTGTCCTGGATCTGGCAATCTTTTTAACTGTCACTGATAAAAGGTCAAAATACAATATCAGATAAAGCAGAAACGAACTTAAAAAAAGCGCGGTTATATTAAAAGCGTAAGTGTCAACTTTTTTCCCGATCACATTCTTTGAAGGTGCGAAGAAATGGGTTCTGAAATTCAGAAGCCCTCGTCCGGCCGGGTCGAGATAAACCGGATCGGTATTCTGTATGAGAGAGTTTTTGAAGGTTATTATCTTATCGGGATCATAATACCTCGTTACAATTTCTTCGAGCTTATAATTGTAATAATTCTTCTCCAGGATTTTCAGCTTATCCTTGTTGAGGTTAACAAAATCATCCTTTATCCTTTCGGCTTCATTAACCTGCTTGTTGAAGAAGAGGGTAATTTCTCCTATGTATTCCGACAGGGAGCCGGCCACAGCCCGGTTGAATAAGCCGGGATACAGCTGGTCAGTCTGGCTGAATGCACCGGCCCCTGTCCTTGCTTCAATCTTGCCGAGTTCATTCCGTATCAGCGCCAGATTGTCGTCCACGCTCTTCTTCTTTTCGGGTTTTTCGTATTCCTTCGATACTTCATCAAGTATTGCCGACAGATGAGGAAGACGGTGAACCGTGTTGAAGTCGGCCTGGCTTATTTTTTTCTGAAGAGAGTAATACGTATCACCCTCCGGTGTATAGACCAGTGAACTGTATCTGTTGTCCTTGAACTGGCTTACCATCAGGGCTTCGTAGGTCCAGCGGGTAGGCATGAATTCGGCAATCAGCGGCACCTTGTCGGGCTGGGTGATTGTACGGTTCAGCTTGTCGAATGAGAACATCGCGCCGCTGAGCACCATCATCGGGATCAGCAGCAGAGGGATCACTATGTATATTGTGATCACCGAGTTGAATGATGCCGAAATGATCAGTCCTATCATATTGGCTGTGAAGGCGGAGGCGAACAGGGCAAGCCAGTAGGTCAATGACATTCCCTTTATCCCGAGTATTGGATTTGCCACAGGCACAAAAAGCAGCGACTGAATGGCTGATATGCCCATCAGAATTGTGACTTTCGATAGCAGGTAGCTGTTTCTGCTAAGGTTAAGGAACCTTTCCCTCCTCAGTATATTGCGGTCGCGGAAGATCTCTTCGGCACTGATGGTGAGTCCGAGGAATACCGCGACTATGATGCTCATAAAGATATAGACGGGGATGTTCTCATTTCCTGAAAAGTGATAGGCATCCGAATCGGGATCTGGTATGTATCTTATAATGAAGGCAAGCATAAAGGCAAGCACCGGGGCTTCCAGGAGAGTCAGCGTCACATACTGGGTATTCGATATTTTGCTTTTGAGGTCGCGTGCCATGTAGAGGAAGTATTGCCTCAGAGGGCCCGGTTTTGTAAGATTCTTTCCGGGAGCCTCTGTAACTTCCCTGGGAGGATCGGCGGTGTTAAGTATCTTGAACCTGTCGGCCCATTGTTTGGGTTTTACCTTTCGTTTCTCGGTGTAGTTTCCAAACTCATCCACCACCTGCGACTCAATTATCTTGAATATGTTCTCAGGGTTGACGCTCCCGCACGAGGGGCACTCGCCCTGGGAGGCATTTATCTGATAATCGAGCGTTTTGAAATGGATCACCGATTCAACCGGATTCCCGAAGTAGACAAGATATCCCCCCTGATCGAGTATTGCCACCTTGTCGAACATCTTGAAGATATCCGAAGAGGGCTGATGAATTACAGTGAAAATAAGCTTTCCCTTCAGTGTCAGCTCCCTCAGGAGATCCATGATGTTCTCAGAATCCTTGGATGAGAGTCCCGATGTAGGTTCATCGAGAAACAGCACCGACGGTTCGCGGATAAGTTCCAGGGCAATATTCAGTCTCTTCCGCTGACCGCCTGATATTATTTTTTTAAGGGGACTTCCCACCTTCAGGTCTCTCTTGTCTGACAGTCCCAGCAAGCCGAGTGTTTTTTCCACGGTTTTGATGATCAGGTCCTCTGACATTCCGCCGAAGCACTGGCAGGCGGCATAGTAGAGGTTTTCAAACACCGTAAGTTCCTCTATCAGCAGGTCATCCTGCGGAACGAGTCCCATCACCCCCTCCAGTTTCTCCTTATCCTTCACTATATCAAGGCTGTTAAGTGTGACTGTTCCCGACGAAGGTTCAAGTATTCCCGACATCAGGTTAAGCAGGGTTGTCTTTCCCGAACCGCTTGCCCCCATAATGCCTACCAGGTTACCCTGTTCGGCCGCCAGGGATACATTCACAAGGGTGCGGTGCTTGTTGTCGGGCCTGTAGCTTATCTTGCTTACATTAAAGCATATCTTCTGGGTGATTGTTTCCGAAAGGAATTTTGAACTGACGTCACTGTAGTAAAATGCCTGTCTGTTCAGCAGGCGCAACGAACTGCCCTTGGGAAAGGAGTGGATTGACTGCGATCCGACAGGAACTCCGTTTAAAAGAAGCTGTTCACTGGCGAAATACCTGGTGAAGTAGAGATCGACGCTGGGAATCCTGAGAAACAATATCGTTATATTTGAGTACCCTTCATGCATCTTGTTGCACAGCTCGCAAACCGTTGTGCCCGGCTGAAGGACAAGTATCTGGGGATCCCGGATGAGTTCCGGTTCAGGGCTGAGGATAAACTTCTCTATCGATTTAATCTCGTCGGGAAGGACTTTAAAAACTTCGGCAACGGTTGAGATTACTTTCCTCCGGCGCGGAGTGAACTTCCTGCTCGAATAGACAAGCTCATATAGTCGGATGAGTACGATTGTCTTCTGCCCTCTGTTGAGAGTCCGGTTTATCTGTCTGCAGATGTTGAGAATCTTTACCGAATCCTTAACAGACGGGAAATCGTTGCCGGGTATCTCCTCATCGGGATTTGACGGCTCGATGTATTCGTCGAACA
>JAVEXG010000177.1:0-5749 GCA_034004115.1 Bacteroidales bacterium
CTGGTTCTGTTGCTGTTGCTGCTGCTGTTGCTCCTGTTCCTTCAGACGATCCTGTGCAAAGGCCAGATTGTATTTGGCTTCCATATTTCCGGGATGAAGCCTGAGGGAGTTTTTATAAGCTTCGATACTTTCTTTCAGTTTGCCCGACTTCAGGAAAGAATTGCCGAGGTTATACATGCTGCCTGCCTTCTTTTCCCTGTCCTCGTTCATCCTGTGGCTTTCAGTAAACTGCTTTCCGGCATCCTCATATTTCTCCTGCTTGTAGAGCGCATCCCCCGTATTGAAAACAGCATCAGCCGAACCCTTGTTCTTGTCAAGAGCCCTGCGGTATGAAATCTCTGATTCAGAATACTTTTCCTTTTGAAATTCCCTGTTGCCCTGCCTTATGAACTTCCTCTCGCCCTGGGCAAAAAGCGATCCGCCGAACCAGAGTAATGCCAGCAGAAGAGCAGCCACCGGCTTGTACCGCGATTCAATATTTCCGATCAGCTTCTGCATAGTCCTCCTGTTATATTTTAAACCTGAACAATCTGACATTCTGAAGTTTTCTGTTCTTCCTTTCCATAATAATAATCTCGATCACAAGAAGTATCAGGGCAAGGGCAGCAAAAATCTGAAACTGGTCATTGTATTCAGTATAAACCGAACTTTCAAGCTCACTCTGATCCATCTTTCTTATATCACTGAATATCTCGTCGAGCCCTATGCTCGAACTGCTTGCCCTTATGTAATTACCTCCTCCGGTGACAGCGATTTTTTTCAGTATCTCCTCGTCGAGCCTGGTGATCACAGTAGTTCCGTCCTGGTCCTTAAGATAGTCTTTTCTCCCTCCGGTCGATAACGGGATGGGAACTCCCTCACTTGATCCGATTCCTATCGTATGGATCACTATACCTGCTTTTGCTGCTTCTTCAGCTTCCTTAAGTGGTTCATCCTCATGGTTTTCGCCGTCGGTTATAATTATGATCGCCCTGCTTTTTCCCTCGCCCGGGGTGAATGATCCGGAGGCCAGCCTTATGGCTGCCCCTATTGCTGTTCCCTGTTTCGGTACCATATCAGGACCAATTGTCGAGAGAAACATTTTGGCTGAAATGTAATCTGTAGTAATTGGTATCTGAGTATAGGCATCACCGGCAAAAACTATCAGGCCAATCTTGTCGTTACTCAGGTTGTCTACAAGCCTCGAAATGGCCTGCTTGGCCCTTGTGAGTCTGTCGGGCTGGATATCCTCCGCAAGCATTGAATTGCTTACATCGAGGGCAATTATCACTTCCACACCCTGCTTCCTGATTTCTTCAAGCTTCGAACCGTACTGGGGCCGTGCAAGTGCGATTATTATTGATGAAATGGACGCCAGCAGTAAAATGAATTTTAACACGGGCCGTGGTCCCGATAATTCAGGCATAAGCCTTGATATCAGTGCAGCATCGCCAAGTTTTCTTATTGCATTTCTGCTTCGCACCCGGTTGATAATAAACAACCCAACCAGCACCGGCAGGATTAGCAGGAGGTAAAGGAATTCCGGATTAGCGAATCTGAAAAGCTGCATTAAAAATCAGTTTATATCAGTTTTCTCAATATGGTGAATCTCAAAAGCAATTCGACAGCAAGGAGAAAGAAAGCTATAACAGCAAGCGGCAGATACTCCTCCTCCTTCTTTGTGAATTGCCTGACATCAATCTTCGATTTCTCAAGCTTGTCAATTTCTGAATAGACTTCGACAAGCTTGTTATTGTCCGTAGCCCTGAAATACCTTCCTCCGGTATTCGCGGCAATATCCTTCAGAATATCCTCATCTATCTCAACGGGCATATTCTGATACTGGGTGCCGTAGGGAGTCTGGACAGGATATGGGGCCATTCCCCTGCTTCCGACACCTATTGTGTAAACCCTTACGCCAAAGGTTTTTGCAATTCCTGCAGCCGTTGCCGGGGCAACCTCTCCCCTGTTGTTTACCCCGTCTGTGAGCAGGATTATAACCTTGCTTTTGGCTTCCGAATCCTTGATCCTTGTAATTGCATTGGCCAGACCCATTCCGATTGCGGTTCCGTCTTCTATCATGCCGCTCTCTATCTCTCTGAGAAGGTTTATAAGGACTGCATGATCGGTTGTAAGCGGGCATTGGGTGAATGTCTCGCCGCTGAACACAACCAGTCCTATCCTGTCGTAGGGCCGTCCCGAGATAAACTCTGTCGCCACATTTTTTGAAGCTTCCAGCCTGTTCGGACGGAAATCACGCGCAAGCATGCTTCCTGAAATATCGAGGGCAAGGATTATGTCAATCCCTTCTGTGGAGACATCCTGGAACCTGTCGGTCGACTGTGGCCTGGCAAGTACGATAATGAGAAGTGAAATGGCAATCATCCTGAGAGCAAAAAGGATATGCCTCAGATAATTCCTGAAAGTTTTGACCGGCACATTCAGCGGAGCGAGTCCGGGCATCCTTATTGAAGCAAAGGCTTTTTGCTGTTTCAGGATATAAAAGGCAACAATAGCCGGAACCAGAAGGAGAAGATAAAGAAAACCGGGATCAGCAAAGTTTATCCTGCTCATGATTTTTTCCCTCCCTGATTCTGGCTTGAATCTGTCCTGACTTCCTCCTGCACCATAAGTCTGGTAGCTTCAACAAATTCCCATGATTCGTTAAAAACCGTGTCGTTTTCAACCGGATCCGGCTTGTATTTTGCAAATTTCACCAGGTCGGCCTGATTAAGCACCGACCTGAGCCTGTTATATGATTCATTCTTTTTGAAACCGGTCTTCACAAGAGCATCAAGTGTCTCTGAAGTTGTCATCTCCAGCGAGTTGACACGATATCTGTTTTCAAGATACTGACGCACGATCTCGGTCAGCCGTATGTAGTATTTCTTTGTCTCACCCTTCTGCCAGAGTTGCTCATCCCTGAGCAAAGAGAGCTCCCTGAATGCAATTACGTGAGCAGGTTCAGTGACAACAGGCTTGGTTTCCTCCTTTTTTTCCTTTTTGAGACGCCTGATAAGTTTCATTATAAGCCATGCCAGGATGATGACAATGAGGCCAAGCAAAGTCCATGGCAATACTTCTCCTGCAGTAAGGGGAGCCCTGTAGGGACCTGCAATATCAAATATTTCCGCTGAGTCCGGCGGAGTGATCCGTGCCCTTGCCACCTCAAGAACTGAATAATTCGAGAAAAATCTTTTTATACCATTCTCCCCGGGTAATTCGGCATAGACCGGATCGACCCGGTGAAAGCCCGAATCAAAGGATGTGACAAGGTATTTCTCAACGATCCTGATCCTGTCGCTGTCAAGTTCTACTGTATCACTCTGTGGTCCGGCAAGAATCTCAATCTTTCCGGTTAAGGTATCCTTCAGAACCGGAAGGGCCAGACTGATACCGGAAGGCTGATCGATATTTACTGTGAAACCGACCTGGTCCCCGATAAGAATCCTTGTCGAATCGAAGGCCGCAGTAACGGATACATCCTGCCCTTTCAGCCCTGACTGAAAAATCAGGAGGAAGCAAAATGCCAGAAATACTGTTGCCTTTGTCCGTTTCATCTGTTTTTGAAAAGTTTGATGAGCGGTTTCACATAGTCTTCACCTGTGCTGAGCTCAGTGAAGTCAACCGCACATTTTTTCATCATGCTGCTTAATGAGTCGGCATGACGGGAATACCAGTCGGAATAAACCTTTCTCACATATTTTGAAGACGTGTCTATCCACTTTTCTGCTCCTGTTTCGGAATCAAGAACTTTCATGAGGCCGACATCGGGAATCGCCTTTTCCAGCGGATCGGTTACCCTGAGTGCGACTATGTCGTGTTTGCTTGATGCTATCCTGAGTGCCTCTTCAAAGTCGGGAGCCAGGAAATCAGAAATAACAAAGGCAGTGCATCTTTTTCTTATTGCATTTGTGAGGAACCTCAGAGGTTCACTCAGACTTGTCCTGTGGCTTTCAGGACTAAAGTCGAGCAGTTCCCTTATTATCCTCAGGATGTGCTTCCTTCCCTTCTGCGGCGGAATGAATTTCTCAACCTTGTCGGTGAAAAAGATAACCCCGATCTTGTCGTTATTGTAAATTGCCGAGAATGAAAGCACAGCTGCGACCTCTGTCATTATATCACGCTTGAAGCTTACCTTTGATCCGAAGTCGCCCGATCCGCTCACATCAACAAGAAGCATTACTGTAAGCTCCCTTTCCTCTTCATAGACCTTTATCCATGGATGGTTGAACCTTGCAGTCACGTTCCAGTCGATGCTGCGGATATCATCACCGTACTGGTATTCCCTGACCTCGCTGAAGGCAATACCCCTTCCCTTGAAGGCACTGTGGTACTCACCGGCAAAAATATGCCTGGTCAGACCACGTGTCTTTATTTCAATCCTTCTTACCTTCTTTAAAAGCTCAACTGCTTCCATTGGTTGCTGGTTGTTTGTTGCTGGTTGCTGGTTGCTTGTTGTTGGTTATTTTTGCTCCTCTTCACCCCATCTCCTCTTCTCCCCTTCCTTTTACTGCCAACTGCCAACTGCCTGCTGCCAACTGTCAACTTATACCATTACGTCTTCTTTCTTCTATCTTCTGTCTTCCGTCTTCGGTCTACTATGGTACCTCCACCACATTCAGTATCTCAGCGATTATCTTGTCCTGGGTTACATTCTCGGCTTCAGCCTCATATGTAAGACCGATCCTGTGTCTCATCACATCGGCGCACACTGTCCTGACATCCTCGGGTATGACATAACCTCTTCTGCGGATGAATGCGAAAGCCTTTGAGGCAAGCGACAGATAAATTGATGCACGGGGCGATGCGCCATAGGATATCATGTTTTTGAAAGCCGGAAGCCCGAATTTCTCAGGGTTACGGCTGGCAAAAACGATGCTGAGTATATAGTTTTCTATCTTTTCATCCATGTAGACTTCCCTGACAACGTTTCTTGCCCTGAGAATGTCGTCGGTCTTCAGAACGGAATTTGCCTTAGGGAACTCTTTAGCCAGATTTTCCCTTACAATCAGCTTTTCCTCCTCCATGGTGGGATAGTCGATGAGCACTTTAAGCATGAACCTGTCGACCTGTGCTTCAGGAAGAGGATAAGTACCCTCCTGTTCTATAGGGTTTTGTGTTGCAAGAACCAGGAAAGGCTCTTCGAGCTTATACGTCGATTCGCCAATTGTAACCTGTCTTTCCTGCATTGCTTCAAGAAGAGCACTCTGAACCTTTGCAGGTGAGCGGTTGATTTCATCGGCAAGAATGAAATTTGCAAAGATCGGACCCTTCTTTACAAGGAACTCTTCCTTTTTCTGACTGTAGATCATCGTTCCGGTAAGGTCGGCAGGAAGAAGATCGGGCGTGAACTGGATCCTTGCAAATCTGGCATCAATTATTGATGCCAGCGATTTTATGGCAAGGGTCTTTGCCAGCCCGGGCACACCTTCAAGAAGGATGTGGCCATTTGCCAGAAGTCCTATCATAAGAGAATCGGTGAGATGCTTCTGGCCTACAATAACCTTGTTCATCTCCATCCTTACGATATCTACAAAAGAGCTTTCTTTCTCTATTTTTTCATTTAAGATTCTGATATCGGCTGTTTGCTCCATTTTCTTTATTTTAAGTCGCAAATTTAGTTAAATAAGCATGACGCAGAACCTCGAAAAAACGGCCTGCTTTTCCTGACGCAAAGGAAGACTTCAGAATGATAACAAGGCGTTAAAGAGTGTTAAAGTTGTGTTAAATAAGGTATTGTAAGGGGGTTCCAGGAAAACTCCGAACG
>JAVEXG010000178.1:0-5720 GCA_034004115.1 Bacteroidales bacterium
GCATCCACTATCATCATCCTTCGAAGGGCGTAACCCTTCGTCGGCGCCGAAGCACCGCTTGCAAGGCACATGAAAAACAGAGTCAGGTACAGAATTTTCATGTTTGCCGAAAATTTTCTTTTGCTCATAATTTCAGGTGTCAGTTTATGAGTGAAAGATATTCTGTATTGGAATGTCAGTCAAGCAGACAGAGCCTGCTGCATGGGCTAATGAAGCGTTTCGGATCAGCCTTTTGTCACCGGTTTACGGTTACCTGTCAGCAGAAATCAGTCACCTGTAAAAGAGTGAAGGAAGCTGGTCAAAATGAACTGAAAATTTATTGCGAAAATGATTATTTTCTGATGTTTTCAGCTTAGCTCATTGTGAAAGAATTAACAATCAAATTGTTACATCCTAGACTCTTAATATTTCAGAGTATTTCCGGAAATGGCTGTTTTTGACGAAATGCAAGGGAAAATGGACGAAAATCACTTAAAAAATGAATGCAGATCAGCATTTTACCTGAAAAGATAATGGATATAACTATGATATACAGGTCTTTAGCCGCAAAATAGCTTATAGAAAAGAAAGATAACAGCGCTGGAGATAATCTCCTAACTAATTGGAATAATGCATTTAAGCACTATTTGCTTTCTATATAATCAAGCATGATCTTCTTCAGGATATTCGCGAATTTAACATCCGGGATCTCCTCCCTGGTGAAAAACTGAAGGCGGTCACCTTCCAGAAGTGGAATCTCCTCAAGCGGTAACCCTATCCTTCCCGTATAGATATACTTGATATTGGGATATGCATCCCCTTCAAGACAAACATATTCTTTGAAGAAGGTGTAGTCTTTCAGATCAAAATCGATCTCCTCCTTTACTTCCCTGATCAGCGCCTCCTCCGGCGTCTCTCCTTCCTCAACATGACCGCCTATCATGTCCCAGTGATGAGGAAAAGGGATACCGGGCTTCCCATCCCTCAGATATAACAGGAATTCTCCATCGTCATTTTCAAGGATGATCTGGGCGATCTGTCTCATTTCACATTTACACCCGTGAATTCGTATCCTTCACCAGTTCAATCCTGTTTACCTTACTCATATCGTCAAGATAAATGTTCAGCTTCTTCCGCGCACGTATACCTGAAATCATTGCAAACACGAGTATTACGGCAAGAACATAAATAACTATCCTGGTTGTGCCCGGATTTGCCTTCAATGTTTCGGTAAGACCGTAATACAGAAGATAAAGTGCAAAAAGGTTAACACAAAGTCCGACGATGGCTCCAAGCCAGAGACTTATCCCTGATGTGAATCCAAGCAACGCACTTATCGGCAATATAACCATAACAGATGCCGTCACCCTCAGACAGGCTTCAAAATCGGTGCTACCCTTGCAAATGGCCGAGATTACCAGAAGCACAACTGCACCGATAAAAAGCCCGATCATGGAACCGATAATTGTCCAGACAAATGCCATACCACCTATGCCTGCGCCAAATACACCGGCCTGACCTCCAAGGCCTATCACACCCCATAAAAACACTATAATGCCGGCAACAACACTGTAAATAAGCGCCTTGATAACCGGTTCCCCTATCCCGCCTGATGTCTTGAGTGCTGCAAAATAACTTTTTGGAGTCGTAACAGTTTCCTTTGACTCCCTGATACATGCGTTCAGATCGAAAGATGTTGAATTGCTCATAATTACGAAAGGTTTAAAGGTTAACGGATATTGGTTTTCATCTTCCTTGAAGGATTAACGAAAACAATAGTGAAAGTTATGAAAAAAGTCACGCTTTTCCATTACTGAATTACCAAAATATGAACCAGGAAACGATAATTGTGTATCCGGACCTACTCCAGATAGGTGTAACCATAGAGTCCCGACCGGTAATTCGACAGGAATTCCTTGCCTTCCTCGAGGGTTATTATTCCGGCCTTTACTGATGAACTGACCCAGGTCTCAACGGTCCTGACCAGCTTCTTCGGACTGTACTGCACATATTCCAGAACCTCAGCAACTGTTTCACCGTCAATAACCTGATCGATCTTGTAACCATCCTCATCAACCGAAACGTGAACTGCATTTGTATCTCCGAAAAGATTGTGAAGATCTCCGAGAATCTCCTGATAGGCCCCGACAAGGAATACACCCAGGTAATAGGGCTCTTTTGCTTTAAGTGAATGCAATGGAAGATGATACGGAATATTTTTCGTTGAAATAAAATTATCAATCTTGCCGTCCGAATCACAGGTCATATCCTGAATGGTTGCCGCCCTGGTGGGTTCCTCGTTCAGCCTGTGGATTGGCATTATCGGGAATATCTGGTCGATTGCCCATGAATCGGGAAGTGACTGAAACAGTGAAAAGTTACAGAAATATTTGTCCGACAGTATCTTCGAAATCTGTCTCAGTTCATCAGGCACATGTTTCGTTACATTGGCCAGACGGTACACCCTCATTGCTATTGACCAGAACAGCTTCTCGACCTGTGCCCGGGTCTTGAGGTCGATCAGGCCAAGACTGAACCTGTCGAGCGCTTCCTCCCTTATCTGCTGGGCGTCATGCCATGTTTCAAGCATTCTGGGCTGATTTACGCCGTCCCAGAGTTCATAAAGCTCTTTTACCAGTTCATGGTCTCCTTCACTGATGGTTTCCTCATCATCCCATGTGGGCTGCGTGGTTGCTTCCAGCACTTCAAAAACCAACACCGAATGATGGGCTGTCAGCGACCTTCCCGATTCCGTTATCACATTCGGATGAGGAATGTTGTTCTTATTGGCCGCGTCAACAAAAGTGCTGACTGAGTCATTTACATACTCCTGTATTGTATAATTGACGCTGCTTTCACTGTTTGTCGATCCGGTCCCGTCATAATCCACCCCGAGACCGCCTCCAATATCCACGAATTCAACTTCAAAGCCCATCTTCCGAAGCTGAACATAAAACTGGGAAGCCTCCCTGAGGGCAACCTTTATCCTGCGTATCTTGGTAACCTGGCTTCCGATATGAAAATGGATCAGCTTGACGCAATCCACCATTTTGTTCTTTTCAATTACATCGAGAGCCTCAAGCAATTCGCTGGATGTGAGACCGAACTTGCTGATGTCTCCTCCCGATTCTTCCCATTTGCCGCTTCCGACACTTGCAAGCTTGATACGAATGCCGAGATTGGGTTTGACCTTAAGACGTTTGGCTATACTGATTATCAGCTTGAGCTCATTGAGCTTTTCAATCACAAGAAATATCCGCTTTCCCATCTTCTGGGCAAGAAGTGCAAGCTCAATGTAGGCTTCATCCTTGTAACCATTGCATATTATAAGCGATTCAGGATCCGTATTGATCGCAATTACAGCATGGAGCTCAGGCTTGGAACCTGCTTCCAGACCAATGTTGAATTTCTTCCCGTGACTGACTATCTCCTCCACAACGGGCCGCATCTGGTTAACCTTTATGGGATAGATGATGAAATTCTGAGCCTTGTAGTCATATTCCTCAGCAGCCGATTTAAAGCACTTTGATACGGTTATGATCCGGTCATCCAGAATATCCGGAAATCTTATAAGAAGAGGAGTTGCTACATCCGAGAGGTTCAGCTCATCAATAAGTTCCTTAAGATCGACTCCCACACCATTTTTCGTAGGCTTGACTTCAACATTTCCCTTTTCATTTATTGAAAAATAATTGACTCCCCATCCGTTGACATTATAGAGTTCAGCAGAATCCTCAATTTTCCATTTTCTCATCTCAATCCGATTTCCGTTCTTACAGTT
This sequence comes from Bacteroidales bacterium, assembly GCA_034004115.1. Classification (GTDB taxonomy): domain Bacteria; phylum Bacteroidota; class Bacteroidia; order Bacteroidales; family VadinHA17; genus LD21. Next base: position 3,761 of record JAVEXG010000178.1, read on the forward strand.
TCAAATTTTTTGCAATGTTATTAAAATAAAGGCAATAAGGGAATATAATGAGGAAAATAATTATAAGTCGTGCAGTCGTGCGGTCGTGCGGTCTTGGATCTCCCCAACAACCTGGAATACACGATTGTTCTTTGTCTTCAAATCGGTTTTTTCCATCACCTTGTATACCGGATACTTATTAAAACCGCTTCCCCACTGGGGCACCATGTATTTGTCGAAAAAATTCCATGTCATCATGCCGTCGTTTGACTGCGGCTCAAGGAGGTAGGCAGCAAGATTTGCCAGAGGCTGTGAAGTTCTTACAACAATGGTTCCCTTCCTGAAGAAGACAGGCTCCCTTACGTAATTACCCTTGATTGTATTAGTGTAATGGCCCTGGTTGAGACGTTGTGATCCCTTCAACTCACTGATTTCAAATCTCTCAACCTGAATCTCTGTATCCTGAGACAGCTCTTCAAGGAGTATCCCATGAGCAGCCAGAAGATCCAGTACATCCGGATCGCTGGATTTTAACATATAGGCAAATGGAAACTTAACATGCCTGGTGCCAAAATAGTCGACATAATAAGGAACTGTAACCGTCTTCTGAACGTCGGTCTTTTCATACTGTTTCCATCCGTCAATTTCCCCGACAAGCTTTGCCTCATAGGTAAGAATAGTGACCTTTTCAGGAGCCGGTCTGACATCATATTCAATAGCAAACGAATCGGTTACAGCCGGATTCAATCCGCGTGAAATGGTTCTGGCGTCAGCTTTCCTGATCAGATCCCTTATCTCGATCTTATTTGCCGACGCATAATCCGCGAGTGAACGGATCAGCCAGTAACAACCTTTAACCCTCGATTCATAGTCAGCGTAAACGTAATTCTCGTTAAGTATCCCGAGCCTGTTCCTCAGTCCATAGTAATCGCTCATATAGCGCGGTTCTGCAGCTTCATAGTACCATCCCGCCTCAGGCTTTGCCATATCATAGAACTCCCCGTAAAAGCAGTTCGCGACACCGAATTCGTTGCTTAGCTTTCCGGACATTGCAGGAGCCATATGGTCGCGCATATATTTAATAAGCGTATTGTCGCCGTTTGGATTGACCATCCATGTAAAAGTTACCGGCTCGACATGGTATGATCCATTGGTAGTATGGCAATCCATGAAGACCAGGGGATCCCACCTGTTGAAAACATTTGTCAGCACACCCCTGACTTCGGGCGACTCTGCTTTCATGGCATCCCGGTTAAGGTCAAGCATTTGTCCGTTGTACCTCACACCGACACCGTTAACCGGACCATTCTGGTGAGTCCTGTTGAGAGGTGAAATCGGCTCATTACCATCGGGATTGAAATTGGGACAAAGCAAAAAGACAACATTATCCAGAAGACCCGGATGTTTACCTGACAGAAGATCCCTTGCAAACATCAGTACGGCTTCCTTGCCTTCAACCTCACCGGCATGGATGTTTGCCTGAACATAAATTACAATCCGATTGTCATTTTTCAGCTCCTCCGGACTCCCGGGAAGCGGATTGCCAATAATCAGCAGAGGCACATCCCGGCCCTCGACCGACTCCGCGATCTTTTCAACCCGTATCAGCGGGGATAGTTCTTTTAGATGACCAATAAAAGTCATCACATCCTCATAATTGGATGTGGAAGTGAAATCCGAACGTTCGGCAACTGTAAGAAGCCTGTCCTGGGGATAGCCGTTTATTCCGCTGAATATTAATAAAGTGAATAAAACAAGGCGCTTTTTCATTGAATCTGATTTTGAGAGTAGCAATAATAGCTAATTAAAAAAGATGACTTGCTGCAATGATGTAAAATTATTAATTTTCGAGTATACCACCTTGCCAGTGGGTTGCAAACGCCAGCCCAACCTTCCCCCAGGCTACTTTTTGTACACATCTTTATGGTAGTTGGGATTATATTCCATCTCCTTGTCGTTCTACCCCCCAACCCCCCTAAAG
>JAVEXG010000030.1:0-27214 GCA_034004115.1 Bacteroidales bacterium
TCAGGCAGGGTGATCGTCTCAAATGATGAGTACCGCCTGATGCGTTCCTCATAGTTTGTCAATCCTTCCGCAAGATATCGTTCAGTGGTTTTCCCGGTCTGCAATAAGACAATCTTCATAATTATTGGCCCGACTTTTGCATGCAATCGTTTGTCCGGCACCGCATACAAAAATAATAATTAATAACTTGCTCCGGCAAGCATTATGCGGCAAAGGCCGGAAAGGGTTTACTTTGTTATAAAATAGTGTAAATTTGCATTCTGTTACCTGAACGCAGAATAATAATAAATTGAAATAAATGAGATTCATAATTTCTACGGCGATCATCCTGTTCACATTCAGCACACTGGGCGCTATATCTCAGGAGGATCAGTCAAAGATCCCCGCAGGTATCTCCCTTTCGATTAAAACGGGGAATGCTGCGGAACTGGCAAAATATATGAATTCAACTGTTGAACTGCTGCTCCTTGAAAAGGAGGATTTCTATAAAAAAGTCGTCGCCGAAACAATCCTCAAGGATTTTTTCAGCCAGCACCAGACAAAGGATTTCGTAATTCGTCATCAGGGAGCCAGTAATGATGCACAATACGCCATAGGCAACCTGGTAACGGAAAAAGGCAACTTCAGAGTCTACTTCCTTCTCAAAAAGGTAGGAAACAATCTTTTAATTCACAAGATACGTATTGAAGCAGACAATGCACAATAAGATCCTGGAAGATTTCATTTCAGGATGTTTACTTGAAGATATTGGTGACGGCGATCATTCAACACTTGCCTGCATCCCGGCTGATGCCGCCGGAAAGGCACGTCTGCTTATAAAGGAGAAAGGCATCCTCTCGGGATGCTCTGTCGCCGGAGAAGTATTCAGGATAATCGATCCCGGTATGATTTTCGAACCATTCATAAGCGACGGCAGCAGAATATCACCGGGTGAAATCGCTTTTCATGTCTCCGGGAAAATACATTCAATACTTAAATCGGAAAGACTCGTCCTAAATATAATGCAGAGGATGAGCGGCATTGCCACCAGCACCGGCATGTATGTTGAGAAACTGGCCGGCCTGAAGACAAAAGTGCTTGACACCCGGAAGACCACCCCCGGCATGAGGTTCCTTGATAAGGAAGCGGTGAGAACAGGCGGCGGAATGAACCACAGGATGGGTCTTTATGACATGATAATGCTTAAGGACAACCATATTGATTACGCGGGCGGGATTGAGAACGCCATCCTCAAGACTAATGATTACCTTGCAAGAACAAAAAAGAATCTTAAAATTGAGATTGAGGCCAGAAACACTGGTGATGTAAAAAAGATACTGGAAATCGGAGGAGTCGACCGGATAATGCTCGACAATTTCAACCTGGCCGATACCAGGGAAGCAGTAAAGCTCATTAACGGCAGGTTTGAAACCGAATCTTCAGGCGGCATTACCCTGGAAACAATCAGGGACTATGCTGAATGCGGAGTTGATTTCATATCTGCAGGAGCTCTGACACATCATATAAAAAGCCTCGATATGAGTCTGAAAGCATTTTAGTACTACATACCTGTCAGGAAATGAGAAAGTGGATTTGCCTTATTGCCCTGGTCGCGCTGACCGGCTGCAAGGACAAGGTTGTCAGTCATTATTTCACAGCGGAGAAAGCCCTGGCCTGCTTCAGCGAAATCGAGGAAGCCTGCAACAGGGATAACGGAACACTCTGGGGCAAAAATCTCTACGGCCCCCTTATGTTTGTCGACCGCACCAGCAGAAAAATAACGGCAAACCAACCCGACAGCGAAGGGCTTCTGAAACTAAAGGACGGTGTCTACACAGGCCTTTATCCTTCTGAAAGCATTATAAATATTACATCAATAAACTTCGGAGGAACAATCTTCGGTCTGGTACCTCTTCCGGCGGAAGAAGACAGTTTCAGGAATAAGGTCAGGGGAATCCACGCCCTGTTTCACACTTTTCAGAAAGAAAAAGGTATCAACCCTGAGAGTTTCAACATCGTCATCATGGATGAGAAGGAAGCCCGCCTCTGGATGAAACTCGAGTGGAAAGCGCTGAAAAAAGCCATCACCTCTGATGGCGAGGAACAAATCCTTGCAATCAGGGATGCACTAATTTTCAGGGGATCAAACCGGGAATCCTATCCTCGGTATGCCCTTCTTGAAAACCGCTTTGAAGCATACGAAGGGCTTGCTACCTTCACTTATTCCCTCATAGGATCAGACACCCCCGATGAATTCAGGACAAATTTGCTTGAATACCTCGACAGAATATATTCCTTTCAGTCATACGCCCGTTCTTACGGCGCAATCCACGGAGCCCTCTACGCAACACTCCTTCATGACAGGGGATTTGATTTCAAATCTATATCAACCGACACCGTTGACCTCGGCAGACTCGTCAGGTTGCATTACCAGATAGAACTGCCCGAAAAATGCCGCGACGTCGCCGGAAGCATAGCGCTTCACTACAATATAAATGAAATTTACAGGGAAGAGGACCAAAGGCTTGTCGAAATGAGGGAAAGGCTGTTCAACAGGGTAAGTGTATTCACCGAGAAGCCCGTTGTACTTCTCGAACTCGAAAGTCCGTCGTTTGATTTCGAACCGGAAGACGTCAGCTTTCTCGATACAGTGGGCACATTGTACCACGGATTGCGTGTTTCTGACAACTGGGGAAAACTGACTGTAGACGAGGGGGACGGCCTTGTATCCAATAATTATAAATATATCAGGATCACTGCAAAAGGACTGAAGGAGGACCGTAACCACATAACCGGTGAGGGATGGCAGATCATCCTTAGCGACGGCTGGGAAGTAGCCAAATCAGAACAAAGTTATTTCATCAGAAAAAGGGTGCCATAGAAATTGGCCGCTTTTCCTGTTCAGGAGGCTTTAAAATCTACTTAAAAACAAGGGGAAGGTTGAGATTCCGTGGTGTATAACCAGCAAGGGATGATATGCTCCCGGGTTATTTTTGGGGGTGAGCATGAGCCGCATACTTCCAGCCTTGAGGGCTGGGCTTCCAGTAGCCCGGGTCTCACCCCGGGGCAGGGGCAATATTACCAATCCCACCCCGGAGGGGTGGCCGTCAGTTATCAAAGTCACGTTCTGGGAGGTCTATTTAAGATAGCAGCATATCGAACAACACAAAAACAAATTGAATATATTATTGGAAGTCAACCCTTCCAGGGTTGTACATCGTGTGTGTTGCTCTTTACCCGGGGTGAGACCCGGGCTACTGGAAGTCGACACCCCAGGTGTCGGGATAGATATCCTACATGTCTTTTACGACAGTAAATCATTGAGAACAGAAGGGCATCCGAATTCGACACCCCATGTGTCGGGAAAAATATCCTGCATGTTTTGAACGACAAAAAATCCTGGAAATAATAACCTCACCTTTATTTTGGTCTTCTTTCGCAAAAAACAGGAGCCTTAGTTATTTAATTTCCCGATTCCAGTTCCCGCAGTGAATCACCGAGCGACTTTATCCTCGACTCTGCATCAGCCTTTTTCTTCCTTTCGTTTTCGATTACGGCCGGAGGAGCATTCTTAACAAACCTTTCATTGCCAAGCTTGTTCATCACAGTTTCGAGAAACCCTTTCTGGTAGTCAAGCTCTGTAAGAATCCTTGCCTTTTCAGCTTCCACATCGATCATGTTCCCCATCGGTATGTAATACTCCGTGGTATTTATCATGAATGAAGCCGAATTAGCTGGCTTTTCCGATACGAAGCCTACTTCCGTGAGATTGCACAGCTTGACAATCACAGGCAGGAACAGCGAATCGAAGGAATCGCTTTCGGTTCTTATCAGTAAACCGACCTGCTCCCTGTTTGGTATCTGTTTCTCATTCCTTACCGATCGGATTGCAGTTACAGTTTCCATGACAGTCTCAAAACGGGCAACAAGTTCCCTGTCGTATTTTCTTGATTTGGGCATCGCTGAAATCATGATGCTCTCACCATCCCTGCGCTCTCCAAGCATGTGCCAGATTTCCTCGGTGATGAAGGGCATGAATGGGTGAATGATCTTCAGCAGGCTGTCGAAAACCGTAACTGTGGCTTCGTAGGTGACCCTGTCAACGGGCTTCCTGTATTCTGGTTTTATTATCTCAAGGTACCAGCTCGAAAACTCATCCCAGAACAGTTTGTAGGTGTTCATCAGGGCTTCCGAAATCCTGAATCGCCTGAAGTTGGAATCAATCTCGGCAACCGACTTCTTAAGCACCTCATTCATCCATTTTACGGCTACTGCCGACGATTCCGGCTGGATTATTGAATCATCCACTTTCCAGCTTTTAACCAGCCTGAACGCGTTCCATATCTTGTTCGCGAAGTTCCTTCCCTGCTCGGGCAGAGAATCGTCGTAAAGCAGATCATTGCCAGCCGGTGAGCAGAGCATCATTCCCACCCTCACCCCGTCGGCGCCATACTTAGCAATAAGATCGAGAGGCTCAGGAGAATTGCCCAGCGACTTCGACATCTTTCTCCGCTGCTGATCGCGGACCAGTCCGGTCAGATATACATTGCTGAACGGCTTTTTCCCCTGATACTCATAGCCGGCAATTATCATGCGGGCCACCCAGAAGAACAATATCTCCGGGGCAGTGATCAGGTCGTTTGTAGGATAATAATATTTCAGGTCGGGATTATCGGGATTATTAATTCCGTCAAAACAGGTTATGGGCCACAGCCATGATGAGAACCATGTGTCCAGAACATCCTCGTCCTGGCGAAGATCATTCTTCGTCAGGGAAAGGTTCCCGCTTTTTTCCCTGGCCAGGATCAGCGCCCTGTCAATATCCTCTGCAACAACAAATTCATTTGCTGAATAATACCACGCCGGGATCTGGTGACCCCACCAGAGCTGGCGGCTTATGCACCAGTCGTGGACGTTTTCCATCCAGTGCCTGTAAAGATTCCTGAACTTTGAAGGATGCAGGTGTACTTCCCCGTTCATCACGGCATCAAGTGCAGGCTTTGATATATCCTTCATCTTCATGAACCACTGAACCGAAAGACGCGGTTCAATAGCTGCATTTGTCCTTTCCGAACGGCCTATCTTGTTATTGTATGCCACAATTTTTTCAAGATTGCCTGTCCGCTTCAGTTCCTTTTCTGCAAGTTCCCTTGCAGCAAACCTGTCGGTTCCGGCAAACATGCCGGCATTATCGCTTATTGTGCCATTGGGATTGAAAACATCTATCGAGGGCAGATTGTGCCGCATCCCTATCTCATAGTCGTTTATGTCGTGGGCAGGGGTGATCTTCAGGCAGCCCGTTCCAAACTCCATATCGACATAATCATCAAAAATAAAAGGAACCTCCCTGTTGACCATCGGGACAATAACCTTCTTACCCCGCAGATGCTGATATCGTTCGTCGGCCGGATTGGCACAGACGGCGGTGTCACCCAGAATCGTCTCGGGACGGGTGGTGGCAACCATTATATAATCATCCTCCCCGACAATTTTGTACTTTACATAATACAGCTTCGACTTCTCCTCAGTGTAGTTCACCTCCTCATCCGATACCGCAGTCATAGCCTGGGGATCCCAGTTGACCATCCTGATTCCCCTGTATATGAGGCCTTTATTATAGAGATCCACAAACACCCTTATAACTGACTCCGACCGCTTGTCATCCATAGTGAAAAGAGTCCGGTCCCAGTCGCACGAAGCTCCCAGTTTTTTAAGCTGCTCAAGGATAATCCCTCCGTGCTTATGCGTCCACTCCCATGCAACATCGAGGAAGGCTTCCCTTGTAATATCCTTTTTTTCAATCCCTTCCGCCTTTAGCTTTGCCACCACCTTTGCTTCGGTGGCTATTGAGGCATGATCCGTTCCGGGAACCCAGCAGGCATTCTTTCCCTGCATCCTTGCCCTGCGCACAAGCACATCCTGAATAGTGTTGTTCAGCATGTGTCCCATATGCAGCACTCCTGTTACATTCGGAGGGGGAATCACAATTGTATACGGCTCTCTTTCATCGGGTGTACTCCTGAAGAATCCATGCTTCATCCAGTAATCATACCACTTGCTTTCTGCCTTCCCGGGTTCGTACTTGGATTGAATTTCCATTTTCTGATCTTAATTGATTGCTTTTGAATGAAACAGCAAAAATATAAAAATTCATCAGATCAGCCCCTTCACGGGGAAAAGTTGGCCTCAAAAACAATTGCATCCTCAAAGTACGGCGCATTATAGCACCTGAAAGTCCTTCCATGCACGTTATAACATTGTTATAACATCAAATTCACTTTGAATATCAGGATTTTTAATAATTTTGTCATGCATTGAAACTGAAATATAATTCATTCATTATATGCCATCCATCTCCGCGAGAGGAAGGGTAATGCCCGCCTCACCAATAAGGAAACTAATACCGTTTGCGGAGGAAGCCGCAAGAAATGGGATTAAAGTATACCGGCTTAACATCGGCCAGCCTGATATACCAACTCCTCAGGTTGCCATAGAGGCCATTCGGAACCTCGATCTGAAAGTCATCGAATACAGTCATTCAGCCGGAAATGAATCATACAGGAGGAAACTGGCCGGCTTCTACAGGAGCCTGGGTATCGAAGTTGAGTATACCGACATTCTGATAACGACAGGAGGGTCGGAAGCCGTGTCCTTTGCACTGCTCACATGCCTCGACCCCGGTGATGAGATAATTACGTCCGAACCGTTTTATGCCAACTATAACGGTTTTGCAGTGTCAACTGGTGTCAGGATAGTCCCGGTTACATCAACCATTACGAACGACTTTGCACTGCCTCCCGTGGAGGATATCGAGAAGAAGATCACTCCCAGGACAAAGGGCATACTTGTATGCAACCCGAACAATCCGACAGGCTATCTTTATACAAGGGAAGAGCTATTCAGGCTGAGGGATATAGTAAAGAAACACAATCTCTATCTGTTCTGCGATGAAGCATACAGGGAGTTCTGCTACGACGGGGAGGAGCATTTCTCTGCAATGAAGCTCGACGGAATTGAAGAAAACGTTGTGCTTGTCGATTCCGTTTCGAAGCGTTACAGCGAATGCGGGGTGCGTATCGGGGCGCTTGTAACAAGGAACAGGGAAATTATTGAATCGGCGCTCAGGATTGCCCAGTCCAGGCTTTCACCTCCCGGCCTCGGACAGATAGCCGGCGAAGCATCAATCGACACACCGGCCGGTTACTTCAGGGAAGTCAACCAGGAATATACACACAGAAGGGACTTCATGGTCGATGCACTGAACAACATGCCGGGTGTATATTGCCCCAAACCCAAAGGAGCCTTTTATGCAATGGTCAGGCTTCCGGTTGACGACTCGGATAAATTCGCCCGCTGGATACTTGAAAAGTTTGAATACAAAAAACAAACCGTACTGCTTGCTCCCGGCCCGGGGTTCTACTCGACACCCGGACTGGGTAAAAATGAAGTCAGGATTGCCTATGTCCTGAACACAGATGATCTTAAAAACGCCATGGAAACACTGGCGGAGGCTTTGAAAGCATATCCCGGCAGGGTATGACGGAGGATATAAAATGAAACTGAACACAATTAACTGCATAGCAATCGACAACGATCCCGCAGCACTCAGGATAATAAAGGAGTACTGCTCAAAGATCCAGTTCCTTAATCTTACAGGGGTTTTCTCAAATCCCTTTGAGGCAGTTCATGCCATCAATAACAACCAGCCCGATCTGATATTCCTCGATGTTGTTATGCCTCAGATAACCGGTCCCGAGTTCATCAAAACCCTTTACAACCCGCCGCTTGTGATCTTTGCATCAGCCTTCAGGGAATATGCCATTGAAGGATTCGAGTGTGATGCTGTCGATTACCTTGTCAAACCGGTCTCGTTCGAAAGGTTCTCAAGGGCGGTAAACAAGGCATTCCAGCTGATGAAAATAAAAAGTCCGGTTGAACCGTTGTCAGGTGAAGCGCTTCCGGCAGCGGGCCGATTCCTCCTTGTAAAGGTTGAATATACGACAATACGCGTCGACCTGAGTGAGATTATGTTTATAGAAGGGCTGAAGGATTATGTGAAGATCCACGCCGAAGGAAGGCTGATCCTCACCAAGACCACAATGAAGAATATTATAGATAAACTTCCGTCTGAATCATTCTTCAGGGTTCATAAATCGTATATAATATCGCTTGATAAGATCGATATGATAGAGAACAGCCGGATAGTTATAGGCAGCCAGCGAATCCCTATCGGGGAGTCGTACCGTACCGGATTCTTCGAAGTGCTTAACAGGAATATGATCTAATAGTATTTCCGCTTCATGAACCACTGATCGCGGAGGGAGAGATCGAGGCTGAGAGTAACGAAGTTCTCCCTGAAAAGATCCCTTTTTGTTGTTCCGTTCTGACCAAACTCGAGTGTAGTGTTGAGCACACTCACCATTCCCTTGAGAGGAATTCCGATTCCCATTGTCACAGCCCGGTAATCGATAGGGATTCCCTTTATTATCATATAGGATTCGCGGAATTCGCCTCCAAACCTGAACATCACCATCCGTCCGCTCCCCTTCCTCAATCCCTGCGACGGGAACTCAACCCCGGCCGAGTAACGGTTTGAATTCCTTGTATGAAGATAGTTGCTTGCAAATTCCACTTCCTCCCAGTTGCTCCATTCATAATCGAAACCTGCCTTGAAGAAGTCCTTGCGCACCGACAGCCCTGCTCCTATGGTCCTGGGAATACTGTACCTGTACTTCCTGCTTTTGAGGACTTCCTTTTCATACGTAGTCTCAATGGTGGTTACATTTCTGGTTTTCAATTTCTTCCCGTCACTGTACGTCAGGCCGATATTGTATTTCATGTCTTTCATATCGACCTGGTAGTTAAGGCCGTAATTGAGGGTAAAATTCGACATATAGGTAACATCCTCGAGAGCAAACTCATAAATATCAGCAGCTTCAACATGGGTGATATCTCCAAAGAGGTAGGAAGCATTCATCCCGAGTGACAGGTTCTTTATAAAACTGACTGCTCCGCCAAGATAAACCCTGTTAACACCGCCTTTTCCTATAAAGGTTTTGGGATACTCAATGCTTGTGCCTTCCAAAAACGCTGTGGAAGTAATATTATAACCCACCGAGCTGTAAGGGGTAAAGCCGAAGCTGGTTGAAAGCCAGGGCGCTATCCTGAAACCCATGGCCATATACCTGAAGTTTGCATTCAGGAGGGTCTGATTGTCGCGTGTTGTATTGAACATGGAATATTTCGAAAAGACTCCTATCTCAAAAATTGTAAGCAGACTGTCAAGTCCATCATATGAAGCCGGGTTTCCATAGTTGATTGCACGCTCCGACAGGAAGGCAATATTGGTTCCTCCCATCGCCCTTGAAAGACCTGAAGCATTGCCTTCGAGTATCCCCATACCGAAAATGGAATAAGGCGACGTGGTGATCTGGGATGAAGCGGTGCGGGGCACCAGGGTCATCAGCATCACAGCAAACAAGCAAAAAATTACCAGTCTCCGTATCATTCTTTCAATAAGATAAGTAATAAAGCTTAAGCTTAACCGGAGGCCGTCTGCCTTCGGCGATAAGCCTTTCAAACCTTGCTCCCTGTTCAGTCGATGCCAGACCAAGTATCAGGCTCTGATCGGGGTTAAAGTAGGAGTCGGCAAGCTCATTGAGAATAAAATCAGTGATTTCAAATGTATATCTGTTGTCCTCATGAAGGTAGTCATCGAACTGAAAGGAAGCCATAAGCTGCAGTCCTTTCCCGTCCCTCAGCAAACTCAGGTTATTGCGCTTGTCTCCCCCATAAAGATAAAGGCTGTCCGGAAGCTCGAACTGCTCATAGCTGTACTTGACAGGTTCAACAATAAGCTCGGCTTTAAGAATCTTCCAGCCTTCGTCGGCGAGCAGATTCTGAACCGTGGGGAACATGCATTTTATGTAAAGTCCGGTCATGCCCTGCATGAACACCCTGTTACCGGTCTGCGTTGCCGGTACCTCGTTCTTCTGCTCCCTGATATTCCGAAGGGGAGTGTCCGACAGGTCAAAATCGATTTTATTGAACTGTCGTCCAATATCGCCCATCTTTATTATGATCTCTTTCTTTTCAGCCTCCTCACGGTTCACATGGTAAAACAGCTTCAGCACAAGCTGGTCGGTGTTTGCCCTGAACCCAAGGATTGCCTTGTTCATAACTGACCCGGAGGTCAGAACGAATCCCTTTATATAATCATTGAATAACTCCTCGTTCGACACTTTCTCATCCTTGCTCCTGATGAGGGAGAAGAGCTCTTCACCAAATGAGTTTACAGTGAGGTTCACTGCCGTGTCGGAGGAATGAGGCTCAGGGTAAAACTCAACTGTCGACATGGGCTCAGCCTCATAATCGAACGATGAAGTGTTGAAAAGAAATTTGCCGTTCGGAAGGATGATCGGAACGATGAGCTCTGTGAGTCTGTGAACGCTTACTGACATCGGGGACAGCGTGTCTCCCATATTCTTGTCTGTGTACTGGAGAATGAAGGCAGCCGAATCGTAAACAGCTTTGTCATCAACTTCCCCGAAATTCTCATAGTCAAGGTCAAAAAATGACCTGCTTGTTATCAGACCAAATATTGTATCTTCAAAATTGCCGACATAGGCAATCTTTTTTGATGATGTTATGATTGAATCAACCAGAAGGGTGGACAGGTCCACCCTGAAAGTATCAATTACCTGCAGTCTGGTCTGGGGCGCCATGAAATCCTTGCCAATGGTAAATTCATTGGTCTTGGTACAGGAACCAACCAGTAAAAATCCAAATATGACTAACAATAAGATCTGTCTTCCTTTCTTTCCCTCACCAATGCCCTTCATCAATCTTATAAGGTTTATGCAAATGAATACTAAAACACGATGTAAACAAAGCAAATATATACAAAAACCATAAATGAGTAGACATAACGGCATTTTCCAAAGATATTTCATTACACCAATTGCAGATACGAGGGATTAACAGGCAAGCTATTTCAACAATTAAGTTTTGTCGATTATTATGCATATCTTGTCTACGCTTTTAAGGCATATATCTACAAAGCTTTTAATTAAAGGATGCTTCAGATAGTTTTGTGTAAATAATTAAAAATTAAATCAGGGGAAAGATGACATACAAAGAGGTTAAGATCTGGATTAAAGTACTGGTGTTGATTCTGGCTGTACCCTTCTTTAGTTCATGCGATGATGAGGAGGAGGAGCTTGTTGGCAACTGGGTTGAGTTATCTGACTTTGACGGGCTGCCCCGGGCAGATGCTGCAGGATTTGTGATAGGCAGCAAAGCCTATATCGGAACCGGATATGACGGAGATAATTTTCATACTGACTTCTGGGAATATGATCCTGCAAGGAATTCATGGACGCAGAAAGCCGACTTCCCCGGAACTGCCAGGAGCCGGGCGGTAGGTTTCAATTCCGATACAAAAGGCTTTATCGGTACCGGATGGGACGGTAAATACAGACTGAAGGACTTTTATCAATATGATCCGGCATCAAACACATGGTCTCCCATAGCTGATTTCGGCGGACCTGCAAGAAAGTCTGCCGTAGCAATGTCTATCAACAATAAGGGATATGTGGGCACCGGCGACAGCGTGGCCTATTTCAAGGATTTCTGGGAATATGATCCGTCATCGGATATCTGGACCAAGGTATCGAGTATCGGAGGCAGCAAGAGAAACAGCGCTGTCACATTCGTCATTGGCGGGAAAGGTTATGTCAGCGGCGGATTCGACAACGGTTACCTTCAAGATATGTGGAGATATGACCCTGCGACAGATGAGTGGGCAAAAATGAGGCCCATCGCTAATGTATCGAACGAGATCTATGACGACGACTATACAACAATAACGGGAACCGGCAAAGTTGGTTTCACTATAAATGGCAAGGGTTACCTGGCAACAGGCGGACAGACAACGGGAACTGATGTATGGGAATATGACCCGTCTACCGATCTCTGGTCGGAGAAATCAAACTTTGAAGGTTCCGCAAGGTCAGGTGCAGTCGGCTTTGCTATTGGCAATCGTGGTTACGTGACAATGGGCTCAGGCTCGGCCTATTACTTCGACGATATCTGGGCATTCGACCCTGATGCCGTTATGAACGAAGATGACTGATCGCAGAAAAAAGACATTAATAATATTTGCCCTCTTCGCGGTAATAATTGCTGTTTCATTTGCAGTTGCCCGAAGAGGGCAATTTTATGAGGTGGCATTGTTCAGAAGCGGCGACGGATGGGGATATGATATCCTCAGAAAGGAAAAAGTGTACATCCACCAGCCTTTTATGCCCGCAGTTGAAGGTGAGAAGCCATTCCCCGACAAGGTTTCAGCCAGGAAAACAGCACGACTGGTGACCAGAAAGATGAAAAACCAAAAGATTCCTTCGGTAACGCCGGAGGAAATAAGGGAAATCGTGGGGGATTAGGGGGAATGTGGCGCAGGGCACAGGGAAGAATGCCTACTGCCAACTCGTTACTTATAGAGCTGATACTTCTCCCTTATCCGCGCAAAACTCTCAAGACCGCTAAGCCATGTTTCCCTGATCTCCCCGGCACTCATGCCACTTTCGATCTGCTCCCGAATGACCGGACCTCCTGCCAGGACATCAAAATAGGGAGTGAAGAAATCATCCTTATCCGGGTATTTATTCCAGGCATCAATCACCCAGCCCAGATTAATCTCAGGTGACGGAACTACACCATCGGTCAGCGCGTTGCGCAGATCGGTGCCATAACAAAGCTGGCCCAGGAGAGGAGGATTTCTTGCCCCGCTCACACTTTCAGGGATGAAGCTGAAGCCGCTGTCGGGTAGTTTCGGTGATCCGTAAACCTGAAACGGGAAAGATGTTCCCCTTCCAAGCGAAAGAGTAGTTCCCTCAAAAAAACATGTAGAGGGATAGAGGTACACCGAATTCTGATTCGGAAGATTAGGTGAAGGCCTTACAGGCAGTTCATAATATGTCTGATGAGTGTAATTCCGGCAGGGTATGACTGTCAGCCTGCATCTTACTCCATCCTTCAGCCATCCTTCCCCGTTTATCATCTGTGCATATTCACCTATAGTCATACCGTGTACAACTGGAACCGGATGCATCCCCACAAAAGACCTGTGAGCGGTGTCAAGTATGTTACCGTCAAAATAAAAACCATTTGGATTGGGCCTGTCGAGGACAATGCATTCAACATTATTCTCTGCGCAGGCCTCCATAACATAGTGAAGGGTTGAAATGTAGGTGTAAAATCTGACCCCAACATCCTGAATATCGAAAAGCACCACGCTGATGCCCTCAAGATCTTCAGGCAGCGGCTTAAAATGGCCTCCGTAAAGACTGATTATTGGAATGCCGGTTGATACATCCTTCCCATCCGCAATATGATCGCCGGCATCGGCCAGATCCCTGAATCCGTGCTCGGGAGCAAAGATGGCCCTTATGTCGAAGCCTGAACTCTTCAGAGTATCTACCAGGTGAGCCGTGCCGACCATTGAGGTCTGGTTTGCCACGACAGCTACAGGTTTCCCTGCAATAAGATCCCTGTATTTGTCTATCTGCCAGGCTCCCGGAACAGGAGGCTCAACCGGTCTGCTGCATGATACCTGGACCCCGAAAGCGGCCATGAGAAGAACAACAAGAACTGACTTTTTCATCTGACTGCGTTTAGCTTATGTAAATCTACCATTTTTATCCTTATTTTTGACATGACTTTATTTTATGAACCTTCCATATTTCATAGCCCGGCGTCTCATAAGGGGACGGACCGAGAAGACTTCATTCTCGAGGCCGATAAATGTGATAGCCATTGTGGGCATTGCCATGGGACTGGCAGTTATGATAATCGCAGTTGCGGTTCTTACAGGATTCAAACAACAGATCCGCGACAAGATAGTTGGATTCGGTTCCAATATCCAGATCCTCAACTTTGACTCCAACCTGTCGCTCGAAACCATACCGGTAAGCGACACTCAGGCCTTTATCCCCAGGATAAGGGAAATGGGCGGTATAAAGCATGTCCAGGTTTTCGCCACAAAAGCAGGTATAATCAAGACCACAGAGGCTATACAGGGTGTGGTGCTGAAAGGTGTGGGAAGCGACTTCGACTGGGATTTCTTCAGAAGCAACATCATCGACGGCACAGTATTCTCCGTATCGGATACAGGGCGAACAAATGAGGTGATCATATCAAAAAAGATCTCCGACATGCTGCGGCTGAAAACTGGTGACTCATTTGCAATGTATTTTGTACAGGACCCTCCCCGCAGCCGGCGTTTTACAGTCTGCGGGATCTATGAAACCAGTCTCGAAGAGTTCGACAAGATGTATGTCTTCTGTGATATCGGCCATATTAAAAGGCTGAATGGCTGGACAGACGACCAGGTGAGCGGTTTCGAAATATTCATCGACGATTTCGACCGGCTCGACGAGATGACGCTTGCAGTAAGGAACCAGGTGGGATACAGGCTCCTTGAGGAAGAAACCAAATTCAAGGTCACAAACATAAGGTCCAGGTACCCTCAGATTTTCGACTGGCTCAATTTCCAGGACATGAACGTCTTCATTATCATCACCCTCATGCTTCTTGTTGCAGGGTTCAACATGATCTCGGGACTTCTGATAATCATACTCGAAAAGACAAATATGATAGGAGTGTTCAAGGCACTCGGATCGGATAACGGAACCATCAGGAAGATTTTCCTTTATCAGGCGGGCTGGCTTATTGCCAAAGGATTGCTGTGGGGAAACATCATCGGCCTGGGGCTGGCCTTTCTTCAGCTGAAAACCGGAATTATCTCGCTCGATCCCAGTTCGTACTATATAAAAACCGTTCCTGTAAATATGGAACTGTCCCATATTATTTTACTCAACGCAGGGACAATGATTATAATCATCCTCATGCTGCTTGTACCCTCACAGCTGATAAGCCGCATTACGCCTGTAAAGGCGATCAGGTATGATTAGAAACCGGATCAGAATTTTCCGTAAACCACCATGTCCTTCAGAGGCTTACGCTTTGTGGTATGCCTGTTTACATCAGCGCTGTCGTCAGGATAGCCTAATGGCAGCATTACAACAGGTTCAACCATGTCGGGGAGGTTCAGGGCTCTGGTCAGACCATGCCTGTCGAAATTGCATACCCAGCATGTTGCCAGCCCTGCACTTGTTGCAGCAAGCGTAATATGGTCGGCTGCTATTGCAGCATCGATATCCGACGAATCCTTGCCATCGCTTCTTTTCCACGACCTTGAATGATCGGAACAAACAACAATGACCAAAGGAGCAGTACGGAACCATTCGCGGGAATAGCACGAACGGACATTGTCGAGATCGCTGTCCCTTACCACCACGAAATATACCGGCTGATAATTGACAGCCGAAGGCGCTATCCTTCCAGCCTCAAGAACATAATTAAGCTTATCATCCTCAACGATCTGCGCTTTATACTTGCGTGAGGAATAACGCGATTTTGCCAGTTGATTGAAGTCCATGACAAATAGTATTTGATGTTTAGTCTGTTCAATCCCGGCGATGCACCGGAAATACCTGAATCTCACTTGCGGGCGGAACCACCGCCCGTATTGAATGTAAGCGATTCACCGTTATCGGGAAGAATATTCCTGTAGTGCTCGTACCTTTCCAGTATCTGGCTGACAAAAGCCACTGATTCCTTCCCTGTGAAATAACCATATTTCACAACGCTGTCGTTATAATATTCCGGCTCGGCTTTTTTCAAAACCCATTCAGCTACGCTGCCATCCCAGACCTGAGGATCCATTCCATTTTTCTCTGCAAGTTTCATTGCATCGAGTATGTGTCCGGGGCCTGCATTGTAAGCCGCAAGGATGAATTTAGTCCTTTCATTCTTATCGGCAACCTTCGAATCGAAGATATTATGAAGCCAGTCAATGAATTTTACTCCGGCCTTTATGTTCAGTTCCGGTGAAGCGGTTATATCAATACCGAAATGCTCGCCTGTTTCAGGCATCACCTGCATCAGCCCGTAAGCACCCACTCTCGACACCACATCGGGGATGAACCTTGATTCCTGGCAGATAAGCGAAGCAAGCAGACGCCAGTCCCAGCCAATCTTCTCACTGTAAGTCTTTATGAGATTGTCCCATTGAGATACCTTTCCTGACCTGAGAGAGTAATTCTCGCTCTTCAGAAACTTAACCGAGTTGGAGTTTCTGAAGTATTTTGAGTACAGAATGGCGAAAGTCTGAGTCTCCCTGAATGTTCTTATCCACTGGTTGAGTTCATTTTCGAGCTGGCCTGAATTCTTTTTCCGGATTGCCCAGGCCAGGTTCTGATGACTGCTCAGTGCGGTTTCCATATCGACATCCGGGAAACGGGCCGAATTCACAACTGCAATATTCTCATCGCAGGCCGCAAATTCTATTTCGCCTTTACCGACAAGATCAATCAGACCTTCGGCTTCGAAAGGCACCTCAACTATTGTCATCGGTTCTCCTGACTCTTCCGACAATGCATTAAGGTATTCGGCATGAGACGATCCCTTCTGAACGTAAATTGTTTTATGCGAAAGTTCCAGCGGATTGCGGACAAGCCTGTCTTCAAGGTTTGCTGCCGGGAGTGATCTCCATCTGTTGGGTTTCCTCTGAACAAGGATCATCCTGGTGCTGTCTAAAGATTCAGTGAACCTTATGTCCCTGCTGCGCGACGCAGTTACAGTCAGACCCATTGCAAGAAGATCGACCTGACCCTTTTTAAGCATGGCAAAAGCATCTTCCACGCTGTTACCGGTAAGTATCTCAAGATCAATTCCAAGGTGATCTGAAAATGCCTTCAGAAGTTCGTAGTGAAAACCCATGGGCTCACCTTTATACAGAAAATAGTTGGCTGAGTTAAAATCGGTTATGACTATAAGCCTGCCTCTTGTCCTGATTGAATCAAGATCAAATAGTTCTGAATTTTTTTTGATTTCTCCTGCCGGATTCTCGGAACAGGAAAAAAACAGTATTCCGATAATGGCCAGTAAAATGAGTAAATTTCTTGTCAAAAATTCAAATTTAGTTAAAACCAAAGTTTACTTCTATTCCTGAAAAACCCCTTTCCCGTTTCCCCCAGGGAGGAAAGGCTCGCCGGCTCCTGCCCCCCTGGGGGAAGGTTGGGAAGGGGGTTTTAATATTAAAGACTGAAAAATTTAAGATTCATTACAAAAAATCAAATTAACCAGCTTTTTATTTCCGGATACAAAGATAACAAAAAATATCAATCATAGAAAGTCCAGGCCAGGCCATACCTGAACATCCTGACATTCATGGGGTAGGAAGGAATCATGAAGTAATCGTAGCCGGTGAATCCTGCATTTACATGGTCGAGCATAAGGAATAATCTTGTCCGGCGGATCTTCAGATTCAAAAAGACATTAACGAAGGGATAATTACCGGTTTCTATCCTGTCCTGCATGTAGAACCTTCCGGTTGCAGGCATATAGGCATAAGCATTGTAAGGAGTATGGTACAGCACCTCGCCTCCCACCTGCATGTTCAGCTGTCCGTCTGTCTTCCTGAAGTTGAACAGATGTTCGAAAAAGCCGGTCGCCCTGGCGGTGGCCAAAGGCAGATCGAGAACATCCGGATTGCTCGACTGCTGAAAAAGAAGATCGGTTGTGAGATGGAATTTCCACGCCCTGAGATCCTTGTTGGCATACACCGACACAACCGACAGGCCGCCTCCGTGCTGCGTCGGCATTGCCAGGGTATCGAAGCTGGTATAATTGTCTATCACGGCATAATTGAACCTCAGTTCCATCTTCCTGGCCGGGTAGGAGAAATTTGTACCGACATCGATCCGGAACTCCTTGTCCATACTCTTCGTCCATTCAAAATGATTCCCCCCCCATTGTTCATACCAGAATGATGGCTGGCGGTTGGCGATGGACCCGTTAATATTCCACGATGCCATACCCTTTTTGAAGCTGAATGATTTCGATATCACTCCGTCGAGGTTGAAATCGCCGAAACGGTATCCGCTCAGAAAAAGTTCTCCGGTCGCCATCCAGTAGAACTTGTCTCCGATATTATTGTAAAGTCTTCCGACAAGCACATTATTATGCTTGTGCCAGACAGCAGTATCTGCAAGCAGGGTATCGTGGGTGGGAACTATCTGGCTGTATTTTATCAATTCATTCCTGATTCCCACTCCGCCTGCAAGCCTGAATCTGCTGTTCTCATCAGTGGTGAAATCAAAACGAACGGTGTTTTTGATCGTTCTGGCCGATAAGGAATCGAAGGTATGGGTTTTACTTATATAAACAGAGTCATAAAATCCCGAAGCAGGATCATTTTCTTCATAAGGATTACTATCCTCATAAGTTCTTTTGATACCGTCGATTGCAAGAATATGCGAGAACGATCCGCTTAGCCAGAACGGTTTGGCCGACACCCCTGTGCTGTCGGAGGCAACAGGACTTTTTTCCCCGAGTGTGTAGCGTTGAACCAGCATCAGATTGCTGTTTTTCAGATAACTTCTGGCATTGCTAAGCCCGCCCAGGTTTACCTCCACATTTTCGGGATCAAGCGTTTCAAGCTGACTCAAATCACTTATTCCCCCGTTCTCCAGGGTTGTCATGTTGTTCAGCCCGTATGCAAAATAAGCAGTGTATTTATTACCCCTGTACGATCCGTTAAAAGTGAAGTTTTTGTCGCTCGACCGCTGATAGGAGTACTGTCCAAGGTTATATACAATATCGTAAACAAGTGCCAGGTTTAGTCTTCTGTTCACATTCTGGGAGTGCCTTATCCTGAAGGTCTGTTCTGCCTGGTTGCGGGGACCGGCATAAGTCCAGACGAATTCGGTGAATGGCACCTGAGTGTTCATGAAAAGGTATCTCTCCGGCTGGTACATAAGAGGATAAAAGTTGCTGAGAAGGTGCTTGTCGGGGTCGGTCACCCTGTCGAAAAAATTCAGCTGGTAAAACGGAAGGCCATAGCTCCCGGGGTAGGCATTGAGAGGTGAATATTTGTCGGCCAGACGGTAATGGTTGAACAGGGAGAAAGTTGTGTCGAAGGGAACCTTAACCTCTTCCGTCAGATCTGGGGAGAGTCTCCACATTTCTATAGTCCTGTGCCTGATAGTGTCCTGAGCCCCGGCATAAAAAACGGGTGACAGGCAGGTTATCAGTAATATTGCTAAAGTTCGCCTCATCAGCGGCAAATATATGAAAAAGCAAGGGGCGCTGCAAGCAACACCCCAGGCTATCCATAAATCAGACTTCAGATATCAATCAACATTATCGTTGAGATATGCATTGTTATCTCTCAGAACCGGTCCCTGACCGTCAGCAAGCTCCTCGAGGGTGAACTTTGATACCTTGATTTCAGCTTCCTTGTCTTTGGGCGAAAGCACCATGTTACGTCTTACATAAGCCGGAACATCCTCAAATGCCTCGATGTTGTCCTTTATTATCTTATTGGAGAGTCCTTCCTTTTTGAAGAAGTTTTGCATGTGCTTAACCTTCTGAAGGGTTGACTTCTGATTTTCCCTCTCTTCAATAAGCTCCGATTCCCGTTTGCTCCGGACCGGGGTCAGTTCTTCCATTGACTCGTGATCGAAATGTAGTCTTCCCTGTTTTTCCTCCTCAAGATCAGACAATTCCTGTTGCGGGGATTTCTGGACTACAGAAAAATTATTTTCTCCCCTGTCGGGAATTATATGAGGTGGAACCGGATGCAGTTCTGCAAGAAGTTCAACCTTCCTGGGCTTCGGTTTTTTATATGGGGTAAGAATGCTGTTCGACGGGAATCCCGTTGCAATTACAGTGACGCTTATCTCCTTGCCAAGGCTCTCATCCTGCGACAGTCCCCTTATAATAAGAGCATCCTCCGAAGAGGCTTCATACATGTAATCGGTTATCTGGCCGAGTTCATCCATTGTAAGCTCGTTCTCTCCGCTTCCTGATGCGATGTTTACAAGAATACTCCTTGCGCCCGTGATGTCATTTGAATTCAGAAGAGGCGAGGAAAGTGCATTTTCTATCGCTGTGCGGGCCCTGTCTTCGCCTGAAGCCAGTCCCATTCCCATTATCGAAACACCTGAATCCTTCATGACTGTTTCAACATCCGCGAAGTCAACGTTGATATAGCCGGCAACCGTAATGATTTCGGCGATCCCCTTCACGGCTGTAGCAAGGATATCGTCGGCTTTGGCAAAGGCAGCCGATACTCCGAGATCACCATATATCTCACGGAGTTTCTCATTGTTAATCACCAGAAGCGAATCCACATGCTCTCCGAGATGACTGATCCCTTCGATTGCATAGTTGATCCTCACCTTACCTTCCGACTTGAAAGGTATTGTTACCACTGCCACTGTCAGGTATCCTGCATCCCTGCATGCCTTGGCGATTACGGGGATAGCCCCGGTGCCGGTACCTCCTCCCATCCCGGTAGTAAGGAACACCATTTTTGTATTGCCTCCGATGGCATCCATCACCTCGCCAATATTCTCCATGGCAGCCTCGCGTCCAACCTCAGGTTTGCTTCCTGCACCCCGGCCTTCCGTAATAGAGGCACCAAGCTGTACCTTTACAGGCACCTGGCTCCTTGCCAGAGCCTGATGGTCGGTATTGCATACCACAAAATTGACATCCTTGATGCCCTTGTCGAACATATGGTTCACTGCATTATTACCACCGCCTCCTATTCCGACAACCTTTATTATGGATGACCTCTCAACCGGAAGGTCAAAACTTATCAAATCATCTTCCATGGTTTCTTTTTTAAATTATTAATGAACAGTATCTTTCATTCGGTCAAACCATATATCAGTTTATTGTCTGATCTTCCACCTCAAACATATTGGCTATCATCTGCTTTATCCTTTCAGTAATCGGAACCCTGTCGTGTGAGACCGGTTCGGGTGCCTCTGCCGCCTCCGGTTCCTCAACCTGTTTGCTTGCAACCTTTTCGGTTCCGGGCTTCCTGGTTTTTACAAAATCTTCCTTGCTTCCGGCCTCAAACGATTTCTTATATGTTTCAAGGTGGTCGATGCCCCTCAATATAAGTCCGACGGCTGTTGCATACATCGGCTGGTTAAGCTCATCCTTCCCCTTGCCTGCAAGGTGCTCATTGGGATAACCTATCCTTACATCCATGGCAGTGCGGAAATTCATAAGCTGGGGAAGGTGTTTCAGCATTGCTCCCCCTCCGGTTATTACTATTCCTGCTGCCAGCTTGTCGGCATAGCCTGAATTCTGTATCTCGAAATTAATAATCTCAATTATCTCCTCCATCCGCGACTGAATGATACCGGCAAGACTTCTGAAGGATATCTCCTTCGGATTCCTGCCGCTGATGCCCGGGATAGCCACAACCTTGTCTTCGGGAGCAATATCCCTGAGGGCAGAGCCATACTGAATCTTAAGCTGTTCGGCATGCCTTTCGAGTATTGCACACCCTTCCTTGATGTCCTTTGTGATCACATTCCCGCCGAACGGTATTACTGCAGTATGCCTGATAATGTTGTCGTAGTAAACTGCCAGGTCGGTTGTTCCGCCGCCGATATCGACCAGGACAACACCGGCTTCCTTCTCATCTTCGGTCAGTACGGCATCGGCTGATGCCAGCGGTTCAAGGATAAGATCCTTGAGCTTCAGGTCGGCCCTCTGAACACACCTCTCGATGTTCTTGGCAGCGGCGACACGGCCTATGACGATATGGAAATTAGCCTCGAGCTGATGACCACAGATACCGATGGGGTTTTTGATTCCGGGTTCATTGTCGATAATGAAAACCTGAGGAATCACATGAATGATCTCCTCCCCCATCTCAACATGTATCTTGTACATGTCTTCGATAAGCTTGAAGACTTCCTCCTTTTTTATTTCGTCATCGAAGTCGTCACGCATCCTGGAGCCGCGGGTCTTGATACTTCTTATGTGCTGACCCGCAATGCCTACAAAGACCTCATGAAAAACAACTCCTGTCGTTTTCTGAACATCGTCAACCGTTGCCTGAATGGCGTTGACTGTCTCTTCAATGTTCTGGACAACTCCTCTCCTGACGCCTGTTGAAGGAGCCTTGCTTATCCCGAGAACTTCAATCTTGCCGTTCTCGTTTTTCTTACCGACAATGGCCACAATTTTTGTTGTTCCGATGTCGATTGCTGCTACATACTGTTCCTTTTTGCTCATAGTCTGATATATGGATTATTCTTTACCTCCTTTTGCATACTATCTGATCCTTGTAAGCAAGGCTGATAGATTTGTACCTGTCCCAGCCGACCTCAGGCAGGACTTTGTCGTAAAACACCCTTAGGTATTTGAGCTTCTTCTCAAATTCACCCGGGCTGCCGAGATGGATCACGTGATTGCCGACTCTCGGTATCAGGTCAATCTCGTCATGCCTGTCAACAAAAACCTGATCGATCTGGGCCGACCAGAAATCATCCCTGTTGATATATTCAACCAGATAAAAGACATCCTTCAGTATTGAATTCTTTATGCTTGTATCCAGGACGCTGATTCCGTTAAGCATAGCCTGGCTTATATTTACATTCCCTCCCACAATATGGAGCCTGGGGGTGTACAGGTTCCTTCTTCTTATAACCACGCCTTCGTCGTCGATATAATAATCGCCTCCGTTTGCTGCCATCACCCTCATAATAGGTGTGCGCTGGTCGCCTACAATATGAAGCACCCCGTCAATCGAAATGAAGACCTCGGCTGTTTTCAATTCCCTGTAACCGCTCATTGTCTTCTCGATCTCCTCAATATTGATCTCCTTGACCGTCTTTCCCACAGGATTCCCGTTCTTATTCAGGATTGTGTTGCGGATATCCCTTTCGGTGACGAAATGATAGTCGGCCGAATCCACTATTGTTATCTCTATCTTACTACACTTCTTTGTATTATGCCAGTGAGAATACCAGACCGGCGCTATAACCAGGTACAGCGACGGAATAAGCAGCAATATTCTCAATGCCTTTTTCATTTCATTCTGCTGTTCAGAAGTTTCTCCTCTATCGGCGCAACCAGTTTATCTATATCTCCGGCGCCTATCGTAACCAGAACATCAATAAGATCAGGATCAAGGATGCCGGGAATATCCCCGGGCACCATCATCTTCCTGGCAGGCGATTTCATTCTTGAAAAAATCATTTCCGAATCAACACCCGGGATCGGCTTTTCCCTTGCAGGATAAACAGGAAGAAGGATCGTCTCGTCAAGTTCATCGAGGATGGCTGCAAATCCGTCGGCGTGATCGCGGGTGCGTGAAAAAAGATGGGGCTGGAATATGCCTGTTATCTTCCTTCCTGCAAAGTACTCCCTTACATTGGTTATGCATGCCCTTATCTCCTCAGGATGATGGGCATAATCGTCGATATATGCCAGACCCGGAAGATCAACCCTGATGTCGAATCTTCTCCTTACTCCCATGAACCCTGTAACGGCCTGCCTGATTTCATCCGCTGTGACCCCGCAACTCAGAGCCAGGGCAACAGCTGCCGTAAGATTCTCAATGTTTACAATGCCGGGGAAGGGGAATTCAAGATCCTCCAGAACACCTCCGGGGGTTTGAATATTAAATATGTAATTGTTTCCCGACCGCCTGACGCCGTAGTACCTGTAATCGGCTTCAGGTTCTGAGCCGTATGTGTACCCGCTCACCCCTGCCGGTATTTCAATCCTGTCCCTTATCCTGTAGTTTATAAAAAGCAGACCCTGCTTCCGGATTTTTGAGCAGAACTCGTTATAGGCATTTATCATAGACTCATGGTCGCCGTAAATATCGAGGTGATCTGCATCGACCGATGTAACAACAGCCATGAGCGGACTGAGCCTGTGAAACGACCTGTCAAACTCATCAGCCTCCATCACTATATACCTGCCTCCGCCGGTAAGAAGGTTAGAGCCGTAGTTCTTCGATATGCCGCCAAGAAAAGCAGTGCAGTCGACATGCGACTGTTTAAGAAGATGCGCTGCCATGGTAGAAACCGTTGTCTTGCCATGAGTGCCTGCAACAGCAACAGTATCGCCCGATGAAGATATCTCACCAAGGATTTCCGATCGCTTGTAAATCCTGTAACGGTTCTTGCGGAAGAATGAAATTATATGATTCTCAGGAGGAATTGCAGGAGTGTAGACCACAATCACCCTGTCCCTGAACATGACATCGCTGAACAGGGGCGGAACCTCCCTGAGGGAATCTTCATATGTAATGAAGCATCCCTTTCCAGCAAGCTCCCGGGTTATAGTTGATTCGGACCTGTCGTAACCGCCGGTCAGAAAGCCCTCCTGCTCATAATAAAGTGCAAGCGCGCTCATGCCGATGCCTCCGATACCAACAAAATAGATCCCGTCTATGGTTCTCAGGTCGATCATCCTTCAATGAGTTTGATTACTTCCCGGGCTATGCGGACATCTGCATCCCGTTCGGCCATCTTTATAATATTCCCTGACAATATATTTCTCCTCCTGTCGTCAGAAACAAGTTTCAGTGCCTCATTCACAAGCCGTTTACCGGCATCGGAATCAGGAACAACAATCGCCGCATCCTTTGCCGCGAGTGCCATGGCGTTCTTTGTCTGATGATCCTCGGCCACATTGGGAGAGGGAACCAGAATAACCGGTTTCCCGACAAGGCATAATTCCGAGATAGTTCCCGCACCTGCCCGCGAAATAATTACCGTAGCTGCCGCGAATGCAAGATCCATCCTGTCGATGAAGGAATGGACCGATATCCCGCCTCCCTGCTCAGGAACCAGCTTCCTGACATCATCATAGTAGTACCTGCCCGTCTGCCACAGCCACTGGCATTCGGAATTCCTCAGTACCTCAAGGTTTTCAGAGAGGCACCTGTTGATTGTTCCAGCTCCGAGCGAACCGCCAAGGACAAGGATAACAGGCAGCCCGGCGCTTAAGCCGAAAAATTTTAAAGCTTCCTCCTTCTTTTCCTGCAGATCATCAAAGTTCTGGCGCACCGGATTCCCTGTGAGAATTATCTTTTCTGCAGGGAAGTATTTTTCCATACCCTCG
This sequence comes from Bacteroidales bacterium, assembly GCA_034004115.1. GTDB lineage: Bacteria > Bacteroidota > Bacteroidia > Bacteroidales > VadinHA17 > LD21. The sequence goes on from JAVEXG010000030.1 coordinate 24,991, forward strand.
TAGGCCACACATATAACAGAGGCCTTTTTAGCCAGAAGCCTGTTTGTCACACCGGCATAGCTGTTCTGTTCCTGGATCAGTATGGGGATATTCATTCTGCCTGCCTGCCTCAGTACTGGTCCGCTCGCATAACCGCCTACTCCCACTGCCGCATGAGGCCTGAATTCCTTCAGAGTCCTTCGTGCTATCCTGAGGCTTGAAATCAGCCTGAAGAATACCTGTATATTCCTGAAAATGTTTTTCCTGTTTATTCCGGCAACCGGCAGTCCGACTATCCTGAAACCTGCAGCCGGCACTTTTTCCATCTCCAGCTTGCCCCGGGCTCCAACAAAAAGCAACTCGATATCCCGGTCAATCCGGTGCAGGGCATTGGCAATGGAAATAGCCGGGAACACATGGCCCCCTGTACCTCCTCCGCTGATTATGACCCTTTTATGCTCCTGCCGGTTCATATATTCTTTCTCCTTCGTCAGTTTTTTCTTCCTCAGGCAAGTCTTCCTTGCGGATCCTTGCATTAACCACCCTGCTGACACTTAAGATGGCTCCGATCGAGAAGCTCATCACAAGTGCCGAGGTCCTTCCCCAGCTAACCATCGGCAGTGTCTGGCCTGTAACAGGGAACAGACCCACTGCAACCATCATGTTAATCATTGCCTGGACGGTTATCATTACCACCAGGCCGATCACCAGATAGGCAGGAAATGCTGCATCGCATTTTCTGACAATTGTAATCCCCCGGAACAGCAGGACCATATAGGCCAGTATCAGCGGCAATGCACCGAAAAGCAGACCGTATTCCTCAATAATAATTGCGAAAATAAAGTCGGAGTTCGACTGCGGGAGCATGTTGCGCTGGGTGCTTCCTCCAGGCGCCTTGCCGAATAGTCCGCCTGTCGATATTGCAATCTTCGCCTGATTCGACTGGTAGTTTGCATCGTCATCAACCTTGCTCGAGAAATGCGATTGTATCCTTCTCTCCCATGTCTTCACCCTGTTATCATCCGATACAAGCATGAGGACCCCTGCCATAATCACAACACCAACTATAGCCATTCCGGCATAAGCAAGAAGAAACTTAATTGGAACGCGTCCGATGAACATGATTATCATGCTTATACCGAACACCATGACAGCTGTTGAAAGGTTCTCGGGCATGATGAGACCGCAGACGACTGCAACCGGGATCATCATGTATTTTGTAACAAGCATGAAATCGGTAAGCTTGTCCTTAAACTGCCCCAGTACCCTTGCCAGATATATCACCAGGGCCAGCTTGGCTATATCGGACGACTGTATCCTTCCGACACCCGGAATGTAGATAGCCCTGACTGCATCATTGATCCTGTCGCCGATAACAAACGTGAGCGCCAGCAGGGCAATTGAACAAAGAAGCAGCAATCCAGAAAGCCTGTAGTATATCCTGTAAGGGAGATAATGAACGATCACTATTATGCCGAGGCTCAGTGCAAGGATAATAAACTGGCTTCTCAGGAAGTAGGTTGTATTTCCTCCATGCCGGAGATAGGCGACACTCACCGATGAACTGTAGACTGCCAGCAGTGAGTAGATCATAAAGACCACCACCAGCGCCCAGATTACCCTGTCGCCCTTGAATGTTTTTGTGAGCCAGCCTTGCTGCATTATTATGCTGTTATTTAAAGATTCCTTACTGCCTGCTTGAACTGCCGGCCCCTGTCCTCATAATTATTGAAAAGATCGAAGCTTGCACACGCCGGCGAAAGAAGAACAGTCTGACCTTTCCGGGCCAGGTAGTACGACGACCTGACGGCCTCAACCATTGAAGATGTCTCGACAATCGTAGGCACAATGTCCTTGAACGACTCCAGTATCTTCCTGTTGTCCTTGCCCAGGCAAACTATCGCCTTCACTTTCTGCTTCACCACCGGGAAAAGCTCGGAGTAATCATTACCCTTGTCGATACCTCCTGCAATCCATACCACATCGGTCTCCATGCATTCCAGGGCGTACCATGTCGAGTTGACGTTGGTGCCCTTCGAATCATTTATAAAGTTGATCCCGCAGACAGTGATCACCGGTTCAAGCCGGTGCTCAACGCCCTGAAAATCAGAAAGACTCTCCCGGATAGTCTCTTTCCTGATTGTCAGAACTTTGCCTGCAATAGCCGCTGCCATTGAGTTGAAAAGGTTGTGGCGGCCCTTCAGTGCCAGATCGTGAATGGTCATAAGGTTGGTTTTAGTATTGT
>JAVEXG010000179.1:0-5610 GCA_034004115.1 Bacteroidales bacterium
CCTTCCTGAAGGATAGATAACCGTTCTTCAGGTGTAAATTTTCTTCTTGTTGTTGTCATAGTTCCCAAATTTAATCAGACCTAATTTGTTTTTCAAATTATGTCCAGCTATTTGGGGGGTTAAGACATTCTCCATTACAGACTCGATTGAAACTTACTGGCTCTAATGTTACTGGACTTTATGAATTACATATTGATGATAAAGTAGTTTCTAAGTCTACTCCCTTTGATACTCTAGTAACATTATATGCTGGTCCTCACAAAGTTTTTGGTAAAGTATATGGTACAAATGGAACGAATACTACAGCTATTACTGATATTGATGTTAAGATAGTTTATGGAGAGAATTACAAGTGGTCTAACGGATTAGCTCCTTTTCCTAAGGGTCCTGTAAATTTTTTTGAATATCCTGGTGATGCTGAATACAATAGTTTTACAACTAAATCGCAAAGAGATAATGCTATTGAAGTTGCTAGAGTCACTGATATAACTTCAAAAATTCCTACAGGATTAGATTTCTTAATTAATGGAGAACTTTATGGGTTTGCCTGCACTCACGCTTCATATTTATTTCAATATAATTGTCATGATTGGAAAGATTTGTATACTCCCTACTTTTCGGATCCTAGAATGTATGGTTGGTATAATGGTGAAAATTTTGATTCTATACATGTTCATGGTGGAACTATAAAATTTAGAGATAGTCATAAAGTTCCAATATATACAGCTTTTGTGCCTCTAACACATACTATGAATTTTGCTGTTACTGGTGATGATTTACGTGACGGTAAATCTATAAATTTTGTTGAGATGATGTATGGTATTAGTAAAAGTAATGTGCAGTCTGGAGATGTGAGTATTCCTTTGAATTGTGATGGTCTTAGGTTAGGATTTGCTTATACTTATGTTAAGGATGGTCGTACATGGTATGTTAGCATGCCTGCTGTAGATTATAATGTTGTTAATGGCGTCATACAGTTTGTTGCTACCAATCCTAATATTGAAGTTGTAATGACTAGGGATGGTAAGTAGGTTATTGTAGTATTGTCACTTCATAATCCCACAACTTCGCCAATTCCGGTATCATGTCGCACCCCGTGCGGATGTGTGGATTGGAACTCTCACGCCACACAGCGAGTTAATAATCTGTTTATCACGTCGAAGTTTTGAGGTGATCTATTTATTGATCAGATATTCTATTACATACATTAAAGCCTCGAAACCAATGCGCCCCATACGGGGCTGGTGAACCGGGTGATTTCAGCAAAACGCGGCATTGGCTGCCCTGAACCATGGCGCCCCATACGGTGCAGGGACTGATCCCTGCCTGATTAAGGCCGTAGGCCGAATAATGATTTAGGGATGGGCGCAGCCCGTCCTTAATAGCCTCTAAAGATACTGGAGCCCCGTAGGGGCGACATAAAATCCGGTTATACTCTTTCTGCCACCAGATCACCAACCTCTGTGGTTGAAAATCCCATCTTACCGGCGCCGAGATCTTTCAGCTTGCTGGCTGTCACTCCCATGATTGCATTCTCAATAGCCTGAGCTGCTTTAGCTTCTCCGAGCTGCTCAAGCATCATGCCTCCACAGGCAATTGCTGCAAGCGGATTTATTACATTCATTCCCGTATACTTCGGTGCAGAACCGCCTATAGGCTCGAACATAGAAACTCCTTCAGGATTTATGTTCCCTCCTGCTGCGATTCCCATACCGCCCTGGGTTATGGCTCCGAGGTCGGTGATTATGTCACCGAACATGTTTGTTGTTACAATTACATCGAACCATTCGGGGTTCTTGATCATCCACATGCAGGTGGCATCGACATGGTAATACTCCCTTTTGATATCGGGATATTCAGCCTGTCCCATTTCATGAAATGCCCTTTCCCAGAGATCAAAAACGTACGTCAGGACATTAGTCTTTCCGCAAAGGGCAAGAGTCTTCCTTTTGTTTCTTTTTCTTGTAAATTCAAAAGCATACTTTAAACATCTGTCTACAAGAAAACGGTTGTAAACCATGTTTTGCATTGCTACCTCGTGCGCTGTACCCTTCATTGTTACCCCGCCGCTTCCTGTGTAGACATCTCCGGTGTTTTCCCTTACAACTACATAGTCAATATCTTCGGGACCTTTATCTTTAAGCGGAGTTGAAACGCCGGGATACAGTTTTATCGGTCTCAGATTAATATACTGATCAAGTTCAAAACGAAGCCTGAGAAGAATTCCCTTTTCCAGAATTCCGGGTTTCACATCGGGATGACCAATTGCCCCAAGGAAAATCGAGTCAAATTTCCGGAGTTCCTCGGTGGCTGTATCGGGCAGAATCTCGCCCGTCCTTAGATATCGGTCGCCACCGAAATCAAATTCCTCAAAATTGAGATTGAATCCGTATTTTATCGCGGCGGCGCCAAGCACTTTCCTGCCTTCTCTCACCACTTCCGGTCCCGTCCCGTCTCCCGGGATGGTTGCAATATTGTATGTTCTGTTCATTCGGTTATTGTTTCAGATTATTATTCTTTGTGGTTGTTAACATATATTGTATCTCCAATCCTGATCTCGTTGTTCTCGACAATATTAAGCATTTTCTCGGTAGCCTTGATCGCCGATTCAGTCTGGTCGCCGTCGAGTCCCTTTGTCCTGAATTCCCTGTTCCTGAAATTCCAGGTTATGACAGTCTCGACAAGGGCATCCGTTCTTCCTCCCGGAGGTATTGACACTTCATAGTCGGTAAGCGCGGGAAGTTCCTTCCCCAGCCTGTCGTATATTACCCTAAGCGCTTTCATAAAGGCATCATACTGACCGTCACCGGAAGAGGTCTCCTGGTAAAGGTTTCCGTCAATTTCGATCTGAACACTTGCAAATGGTTTCAGACCGTATGAAAGTGAAAGCGAATAGTTTTTTATGAATATTTTGAAATCACTCCTGTCGTTTCCCAGAACATCGGAGATTATGAAGGGCAGGTCCTCGGTTGTCACATTCTCCTTTTTATCTCCAAGTTCAATTACGCGCTGCGTCACCTTTGTCAGGGATTCAGAGTCCAGATCGAGGCCGAATTCTTCCAGGTTTTTTCTGATTGTCGCTTTTCCCGATTGTTTTCCAAGAGCATACTTCCTTTTCCTCCCGAATCTTTCCGGAAGAAGGTTATTGAAATAAAGATTGTCCTTTGAGTCACCGTCTGCATGAACCCCGGAGGTCTGTGTGAAAACATTCTCGCCAACTACCGGCTTGTTAACGGGGACCCTGATACCGCTGAATGTCTCAACAATCTTGCTTGCCTTTGTTATCTCAAATTCATTTACACGGGTTTCAGCGCCGAGCTGATCATGCAGTACGCCGATAACGCTCGACAGCGGCGCATTGCCTGCTCTTTCACCCAGCCCGTTTATTGTTGTATGAACTCCCGTGATGCCTGCCTTGACTGCTGCATATATATTTGCTACTGCAAGGTCATAATCGTTGTGCGGATGGAAATCGAAATTAAGTGATGGATATCTTTCAACCATTTTCCTGCAGAAGGCATATGTCTGATCCGGATTCAGTATGCCAAGCGTATCAGGCAGCATGAATCTTTCAATCCTGTCATCCTTCAGATTATCAAGTATGTAGAACACATAATCTTCCGAACCGATCATTCCGTTTGACCAGTCTTCCAGGTATACGTTAACCTGCATGTCAAGCTCTTCAGCTCTTTTTATAATTCCTCTGATATCATTCAAATGCTGTTCAGGTGTTTTGCGCAGCTGTTTTTCGAGATGTCTTAATGATCCTTTGCAGAGCAGGTTTATGACCTTTCCTCCGGCATCGTGGATCCAGTTTAATGAAATATCACCGTCAATGAATCCAAGAACTTCGACTTTTCTAAGTAAATCATTGCGCCGGGCCCACCTTGTGATCATTTTAAGAGCCTCAATTTCCCCGGTGGAGACCCGTGCCGAGGCAACCTCGATGCGGTCGACTTTCACTTCTTTTAATAAAAACGCTGCTATATGAAGTTTTTCGACCGGAGAATATGAAATACCCTGCATTTGTTCCCCATCCCTGAGGGTGGTATCCATTATTTCAATTTTCATCAAAATATGATTTTGCCTTTTTGTCTTTTTCAAATGCTTTGATAAGATCCTTCTTTGAGAGAAGATAGTCTATGTCGTCAAGCCCTTTCAGGAGGCATTCCTTTTTGTAGGGATTTATTTCAAATTGAAGGGAATCGCCGTCGGGGACTATTGAAATAATTTGATTTTCAAGGTCTATCCGGACAAGCTGATCAGGGTCATTACGTACCTGATCCATAAGGTTATCAAGGAATTTCTCCGGAACGATAACCGGAAGCAATCCGTTGTTAAGAGAATTGTTCCTGAAGATATCGGCAAAAAAGCTCGAGACTACTGCCCTGAACCCGTAGTCATAAATTGCCCACACGGCATGTTCCCTGCTGGAACCGCTTCCGAAATTCTTTCCTGCAACAAGGATCTTCCCTCCATACCGGTCATTGTTCAGAATGAAATCCTTGTTCTTCTGTCCCGACTTGTCATAACGCCAGTCGCGGAACAGGTTTTCCCCAAATCCCTCCCTTGTGGTTGCGCTAAGGAACCGTGCAGGGATTATCTGATCAGTGTCGATGTTTTCGAACGGAAGAGGAACACAGGTGGATTCGAGCAATGTGAATTTTTCTTTTGGCATTTTAATCTCCTTTTAATTATTCTAACGGATGAATTCGCGCGGATCGGTCACTTTTCCCGTAATGGCTGCAGCAGCCGCAACAAGCGGACTGGCAAGCAATGTCCTGGAACCCGGACCCTGGCGGCCTTCAAAATTCCTGTTGGTGGTTGAAACTGCATACTTGCCTGCGGGTATCTTGTCCTCATTCATGGCCAGGCAGGAAGAGCATCCGGGTTGCCTCAGCTCAAATCCGGCCTTCTTCAGTATAATGTCTATACCTTCGTTTACCGCCTGTTTTTCAACGGCTTTTGATCCCGGTACTATCAGGGCGGTTATACCCGGAGCTTTCTTTTGTCCCTTCACAATCCGGGCAAAATCCCTGAGGTCCTCAATGCGGCCGTTTGTACAGCTTCCTACAAAGACATAGTCGACCGGATGTCCCAGGAGTTTCATTCCGGGAACGAATCCCATATAATCGAGCGACTTGAGGAATGATGGTGTATCATCGGCACTTATGTTGTCGGTATCGGGAATCGTGTCATCGATTGCCATTCCCATTCCGGGATTTGTACCGAATGTTATCATTGGTCTGATCAGGCTCCCGTTTATTTCAAGCTCACGGTCGAATAATGCTCCGGGATCGCTCCTGAATTCCTTCCATTCAGTAAGAAGGGTGTCCCAGTCAAATCCGGGTGCGAATGATTTGAGGTCTTTCAGATACTTCATTGTTGTATCGTCAGGAGCAATCAACCCGCCGCGGGCCCCCATCTCGATGCTCATGTTGCAGACGGTCATCCTTCCTTCCATGCTGAGATCCCTTATCACTGAACCTGCATACTCCACGAAATAACCTGTTGCTCCGCTGGTTGAGATATGGGAAATGATATACATTATTACATCCTTCGCCGTTACTCCTTTACCCAGCTTGCCGTTAACCGTTATCCTCATTTTTT
>JAVEXG010000180.1:0-5604 GCA_034004115.1 Bacteroidales bacterium
TGATCATATCCTCCGCCGATGAAGACGTCAATATCGGTCCTGAGAAAGTCTGCTGCAATGTCTTCATAGCTGCCTCTCGATTGCTGGTGTGCAATAAATGAAGCCGGCGTTGCATGGGTGACCGAGGATGTTGATACAAGTCCTGTGGCCAGGCCGTTCTCTTCGGCAATCTCAAGGATGGTTTTAACCTTGTTTCCCTGGGGATCCACGCCGATCATGCCGTTATTCGTTTTGGTCCCGGATGAAAGTGCCGTTCCGGCAGCAGCTGAATCAGTGATGTAATTATCAGCCGAATGGGAGGTCTGAAGACCTGTGACTTCAGTCCGCTGGATGTTCAGGGGAACTCCTGCGGCGGTCATTGCTGCCTGGACATGAGGCAGCCCCATACCGTCGCCGATAAGGAATATAACGTTCCTGACTTTTTTGTCGCTTTTGAAAGCTTCAATTTTTGTGGGGTAGCACGATACCATTGTGGCTCCTGCAATAATAAGCATCAACAGTTTAAATCGGGTCTTCATGGTTATTTTAATTTGTTATTATTCATACATTTACCTTACCCGGAAGGCACCCGGATTGCTGTTTGTGTCTTCTGCCTCATGCGGGGTTAAATAATTCAATCAGCAGTACTGCTGATTATTCCGCCGAAAATAGCAATTCACGGATAAAAAAAAGCAGTTATAAAACATAAACAATAATTTACCGCTTGTGTTCGTCCGGCGGAAAATGTATTTGCCTAGTAAATTATATGTTTCCTGTCGTCAACCGAGAACTCGGGCTGGATGGTGACATGCCTGATGTTTGTACCGGCAAGAAGTGTTTTTATCTGACCCAGGATTTCCTCAAAACCGCTGACCCTGATATCTTCCGCAAGATCGAGATGTGCCTCAAACATCAGGTCATGTTCATTAATCTGCCACACATGGACATGATGGATATTTCTGACTCCGGGGATTTTTTCAATTTCAGCGGCGATTTCCTTTATATCGATATCATCGGGGGTAAACTGCATTATAATCTTCAGTGAGGAGACGAAGATTCCCCTGCTCAGCCACAGTAGGTACAGGGCAATTGCAATGGATATTAAGCTGTCGGCCCGGTTCCAGCCCATATATCTGACGGCCAGACCTCCGGCCAGCACTGCCACAGAGGTTAGCATATCTCCGAAGAGATGAAGATAGGCCGATCTCATATTCATATTTTCGCGGGAGTCGCTGCGGAGAAACAGAGCACTGAGCCCGTTTATTATTATGCTTGCCACAGCCATCCATATCATTATGCCGGCGGATACTTCTTCAGGGCTTGATATCCGCTTAACGGCCTCTATAATTATGACAACGGATATTATTATCAGGGTGGCCGAGTTGATGAATGCTGCCAGGATCTCCGAGCGACGGAAGCCGAAGGTCCTTGTGAGGGTTGCTTCCCGTTTCGACAACCTGTTTGCAAACCAGCTGATTACAAGCGATATCACATCGCTGAAATTATGAGCGGCATCACTCATAAGGGCAATGCTGCCTGATACTATTCCGCCGGCAGCCTCGGCTATTGTCATGAACACATTGAGAAAGATGGCAAGCCCCAGGTTCTTTCCGCTTATTTCGTGCCGGTGATGGTCTGAACTATGCATATTGATGATCTTCGCCGGGTGCAATTTATTACTTTTTTGTTTTAGCCTTCGGGTTTTTTAGCGTATATTATTGGGTACAAAAAACTGACACGATCATGTACCTGAAATTATTGTTACTGGCGGTTTTTGGGATCGCAATGGCCCACCTCGAGGGCGTTGTCGTTGTCTATCTCCGGAAGTCGCTCGGCATGCTCGACGTTGAATCCACCAGGGAACCTGTTGAAAAACTGGAATCAAAATGGATCAGGATCGAAATGACGCGCGAAGCAGCGACGATAGTCATGCTTGTCGTGATAGCCTGGCTTGCCGGAACCACCTGGGTCGAACGCGGCGTGTTCTTTCTCTGGACCTTTGCATTCTGGGACCTCTTCTATTATGTCTCCCTTTATATCCTGATAAAATGGCCTCCGTCATTGCGTACAACCGATGTGCTTTTCCTTATTCCCGTACCATGGATTGCTCCGGTCTGGTTTCCTGTGGCAGTCTCATCGCTTACGATATTAATCATTGCCGGGTTGTATATTTTTGGCATATTCTGATGCCGGAAAGCTGAAGTTTAGAAAGCTTTCAAATCCTGGCCTTTATTGATCCGTCTCCTTCCGGTATGAGGACATACGAAAAATTTCGTAACGATTTATGCGAAAAATTTCGGAAGCGTCAGAAGCACCTTTTATGCAACAATCCGGCCTTTTAAACGTTTAATTTCTGATATGGCTTATACTGGAAGTCAGAGCAGGAATTACATTATTAACCAAATCACTATTTATGAGATATTTAAAAGTATCCTTCATATTTGCTTTTGTTATCCTTATGGCTTCGTGCAGCAAGGAAGACGTTCCGGGAACCGTTTCGGGCGATGGTTTCATTATTGACCACACCAATACCAAGCTGGCTCAGATTCCTTCGGAGTGGATTGATGCTGCAAAGGAAGATCTTCACATTGCCTACGGGCATACTTCGCACGGGAGTCAGCTTACCGGCGGCATGTCGGGACTTGTTTCTTTCAAGGGCCCTTCATTCTCATGGAGTAACGGCGGTACTGACGGATCGCTCGATCTTCACGACTATGCGATGACCGGCGACCTGGGAAGCCCCGACAGGACAACCTGGGCAGCAAGTACAAGAACTTATCTTGCCGCCAATCCGGATGTGAATGTGATCATCTGGTCGTGGTGCGGCCAGGTTTCAGATGCCACCGAAGGTAATATTGAAACCTACCTCAGCCTGATGGACGGTCTGGAGAGGGATTTTCCGGGTGTTGCGTTTGTTTATATGACCGGACATCTTGACGGAACCGGCCTGACCGGGAATCTTCATGTCAGGAATGAGCAGATACGTGCTTATTGCCGTGAGAACGGGAAGATCCTGTATGATTTCGAAGATATAGAATCATATAATCCCGACGGTGTTTATTTTGGCAACAAGAACCCTGATGACGGCTGCAACTACGATACTGACGGCAACGGAAGCCGCGACGGCAACTGGGCCGTGGAATGGCAGAACGCGCATACTCGCGGAGTCGACTGGTTCGATTGCTCTGCAGCTCATACAGAGCCCCTTAACGCCAACCTGAAGGCTTATGCTGCCTGGTGGCTGTGGGCACGCATCGCCGGCTGGGACGGCAAATAAGATCGTCACTCAGTTATCTCGTACACCACGCTTGTAAGAGGTGTACCTGATCCTGCATTGAGTCCGACATTCATAAGGTAGTCGCCGGTGTAGCTTCTTCCGTTTTCAGTCATGCCGCGCATTCCCATAAAGCTTCTTCCTTCATTGGATACATTGATCTCTTTTACGGTGTATGTCCTTGAAGGATCAAGCCCCTGAAGCCTGACGCGGTTTATTGTCTCTCCATACCGGGTATTGAGGGTGTAGCTGAAAAGGACAGCTTTCGTTTTTTCCTGATTCACATATATGAGGGCGGCCCTGTTTTCCTTGTAGGGTGATATAAGACGGTACAAATCGCCCCTGTAGATCACATCCTTTATTCTGTTATAGTTTGCGATTGCATCCTGGCTGAATTTGAGTTCGTTCTCAGTCATCTCGCTCACTTCGATGTCATAACCCATCTTTCCCATCATGGCAACATCGGTCCTGAATTTGAGCGATTGCTTTCCCCATGAGGTAACATGGTTGCAAACTGAAATTGCAGGGAAGAAGTAGGAATAGCCCCACTGCATGTAAATCCTTTCGACAGGATCGGTATTGTCGCTTGCCCAGAATTCGGTGAAATATTTCAACGCGCCATAGTCGACCCTTCCGCCTCCGCCTGAGCACAGCATTATGGGAAGGGTGGGATATTTCGTGCGCAGCCGGTCAAGCACTCCGTAAAGACTGTTTACATAATCGATGTAAATATGTGATTGCTTATCCTTCAGGTAGGTCGAATAAGTATTTGTCATCATCCTGTTGCAATCCCACTTGATGAAAGCTATCCCGGGATTTGCGGTCAGCATGCCGTCGACTACGTTGTATACAAATTCCTGCACTTTGGGGTTAGTGAGGTCGAGCACCAGCTGGTTCCTGAAATAATGTTCGGGACGGTTCGGCAGTTTCAGGATCCAGTCGGGATGTGTCTCATAAAGTTCGCTTTTCGGATTAACCATTTCCGGTTCTATCCATATCCCGAATTTCACTCCCCTGGAATCAGCCTCCTTTACAAGATAGCCCAGTCCGTTTGGAAGCTTTGCCTTGTTTTCCTGCCAGTCGCCAAGGCCTGCCCTGTCGTTGTTTCTTGGGTATTTATTTGCAAACCAGCCGTCGTCGAGAAGGAAGACGTCGAGACCCATTTTTTTCGTATCGTCGAGTACTGAAGTGAGTTTTTTCTCGTCAAAATTGAATCCGGTGGCCTCCCAGTTATTCAGGAGAGTGTAGCGTGAGCCGGTTCCGTCGAGAACACCATGATTGATCGCCCAGCGGTGAAGGTTACGGCTTGCCTGCCCCGTGCCCTTGCCGGTGAAGGTATATATCATTGATGGGGTCCTGAAAACCCGGCCCGGCTGGAGTGAGTATTCCGATGCAAAGGGGTTGATGCCTGAAATCACCCTCAGGGAGTTCTTTTCATCAATCTCGAAAAGGAACCTGAAATTGCCCGACCAGCCAAGGGTTCCGGCAAGCACCTGTCCGGTGTTTTCGTCTGCCTTCTCATTAAGCGAAAGCAGGAATACGGGAGTCTGGTACATGTGTGCACGTGTCCCGAGCTTGCTGTCGAGGATCTTTATGCCTGCTGTCAGTTCACTTTCCGTTGCTTTCATTTCCTCGGCCCAGTCGCCGTGAAACTGCGTGAGCCAGTACTTTTCGGCATCGAAATGAAGCATGGAAGAAGCATAGTTGTAGATTGTGACCGGTTTCTTCTCATTATGCTTTATCTCGGTCCATTGCTCAAACACATCCGAGGCTGCGAACGCCCTGAAGAAGAGAGTAACCTCGAAGGGGTACTGGGGATCCTTCAGTAAGATTTTGGTAAGAGTTATATCCTTTCCTGCATTTACCGTCTCATGGCTTACATAGGTAAGTTCGAGCGACGGGTTACCGTCGTTATGAAGGGCTCTTACAGCCGGTTCAAACAGATTGTCGGTGCCGAATGTGGCATAGGCAAGATGAGAATCATTCCTCTGCTGGCTGAAGCTTTCGGTGCTTCCGAACCTGGGCCCGAAATACGACTGGTACAATCTGCTGTCGCGGCTGCTCACCTTGAGAACAAGGCTTGTATTTCCGGTCTCAATTGCAATGATCCGGTCGGGTTCCGGCAGTACCCTCTGGCCTGCCTGGGGGGGGCTGACCGGTTTCTGAGCGTTTGCTGACAGTGACAGAAAAAAAATTGTGCTTAGATAAACGAGCTTCTTCATGGGTGTATAATTAATATTTAATGATTTCTTTCGCCGGCTGATTTCGCAATACGGTTCCGAAATTTACCAAATAATTTACTACCGCGGATTTGTTTAAGGATTATATGTGAAAGTTGATTGTTTATGTTT
>JAVEXG010000181.1:0-5565 GCA_034004115.1 Bacteroidales bacterium
AATAAAGGTAATTTTCTCTATCTTCTTCCCACAGCCCCCCGTCAGTCCCGATAGCGAAACCCTGATGATCGATAATTCATACCATCTCTGGTGTTCGGTATTCGGTATTCGGTGTTCGGTGTTCGGTTAACGATTACTGAATACCGATAATCAGTTTTACCGCCGGAAATCTGTCAATCAAATAACCAGAAACACAGCCCTGCCCCGTCAGTCCCAATAGCGAAACCCTGGCAACACCTTCCAACTCCTCCTTATACCCTGTCTGACTTTCACGGAAAGAAAAAGCAGACCGAAGTTAAAAAAACAGATTTTATAAGTCAAGAAATATTTATAAACATTTTGTATTTCTTCAATATTGACTGTCAATAACATATATGTTATATTTTAAATAGTTGCATATTTGCATTTATAGTCGGCTAAATTGACTGTAGAACAGAAGAATGCGACAATAATTACAGCATACTTTTCATATCAGGTCTTTATTAATTCACAGGTGTGTCTTTTGCAGGCAGATCGGTAAATATGCCGTTCGGCGAGGCGTAAAATCCCAGTTCTGGGCATATGATGAGGGAGGAATCGACCAGATAGGGTGTATCTATACCGCGCAGGGATTTGAATTCGATTATGCGGGAGTTATCTTCGGCAACGATCCGGGATTAAATCACGATGAATCATCATGGGAAGGGCATCCCGAGAAATCGCATGATGTTCAGGTAAGGAATTCAGACAATTTCCTTCAGCTTGTAAAAAACACCTACCGGGTGCTTCTTACAAGGGGGATGAAAGGCTGCTACGTGTATTTCATGGATAAGGAAACGAAACGTTTTTTCAGATCGAGGCTGGAGTCAGCGACTGGCAGGGAGTAAAGTAAAATCTGTCGGGTCACAGAGTGATCATCCCGATTCCCATCCCTGCACCATTGGACATCAATAAAACATCCAGTCAGTTAACTGATTGTCAGTCCTTAAGGAAATATTTTATTCCAACCCTGAATTTGGCGTTCTCATCGAGGTAAGGATTGCCTGTCATCCATCCGGCTGTCTTGTAACCGGCAGTTAAATTGACCGAAAAGCCTCTGCCTATATTGTAATCAGATGTCATCTCTATCGCTCCGCCTAACTTCCCGGTCTGATCAAAGAATCCCTGATCAACGGGCTGAACCCAAAGACTCAGTGTCGCTCCTAATTCCATTTTCCTGTTAACAAACGGAGAGAGATTATATATGCCGTACTGAAAGCCGGGGAACTTTTTGTGCCTGTTATTATAATTATGGATCACAACAAGCTGATTAAGCGTTTTTATCCGAAAAGGAACATAAAGTGCGATATCGTTACCAAAATGTGCCGGGCTGTATTGCATAAATGCAAGAAAACTGAAGTCAGGGGTGACTTTAATCCTGTTGATGAGAAAGATGGCCGGATTAGCAAAATTCAGCAATGAAAGCTGCTTTTGCTTTTTCAGGTAATCACGGCCTTCCATGGACAGATCACTAAAGCCTATCCTTCTGTTTACACCCTCACCGCCGGGAAAATAGTCACGATCAGTATAAGGCGCATCCGGACTGAACATGTCGTAGATCCAGGCCGTAAGGTCGGCTCCGGCAAAATCGCGGTTAAACGGATTTGAATCCTCATGCGGAGGAGCATTGACCTTTACGGAATCGCTGAGTGAACTGGCTGAAAATCTGAAATAATCCCAGACATAATATGCATGATACAGATACAGCGGGTTCTTGTAAAAAGTACGGGGGTGATAAAAATCCTCAATGACATTGACCTGTGTCAGATAATTCTCTGATTGGATACCGCTGACATAGGAATACAACAAGTTATTGATGCTGTTTGCCTTGAGTCCGCTCAAAACCTCATCAGACAATCCATATACTGTTCCGTCCCAGCGATTTAAAAACCAGTTTCCGTTAATTGACGAAATCGCATTAACTCCCAGCACTGACCGGTGAAATTCTTCATGAGTATATACCCCAAGGGGTATGGGAAGTTCGCTCCCGTAATAACTGAAACCAAGGCCAAGAAGGTACTTGAGGCCGGTGTTTGCAGCCTTACCGGCAAATGTACTGTTCCGGTTTTTTATAATTGCATTCCCTGCGGCATCAATTCCCCAGAAGCTTATATCATATAGACTGGATGATAATTCAGCTGATTGCATCATTGAGGGAAAATTGCCGGTCGATTTTAAATTCTGCGGAACATCGAGAAGCGACAATGACAGCCTGAGTTTATAAACTGCAGGGTCCTGGGCAAATAATTGACTTGCTGAAAACAGAAGCAGGCTAAGATAGATTGACTTTTTCATTTTTTGAGGTTTTAAAAGGTTTGCCGATTTCTGAAATCCTGAAAAGAAATAAATTGCAGTAATAACAATCCGCAGATACATTTTGTTGATCTCAAAAATTTTCGTTAAGGATATCGCCAGGTTTATGGCTGAATTATGAGGCCAATTAAAAAGAACCTACGCCAGAGGCAAACCTTATCTGATGACCTTTATTAAGAATCGCCCTGTCATTAGCAACTTGAAATACTTTGGATTAGTGTGTTATGATATTTTCTAACTTATTGTAATTTGAACGTTATGAAATGCACCTGATCACTTCAAATAAAAATTCTTACATTTGTGCACTGGCGATGGAGTTCGCCATTAACCGCCAAGGCTGATAACTCCTACAAATATAAATTTTACAGGAGTTTTTATGACAAGCATTTATCTGGTAGCAGCCTTCTGGTTCTTATCCGCACTCATTTCCACAATTATAGCAAACCGTCTGAAAATCTCCAATGCGCTTATGGAAATTATCATAGGTGCTATTATCGGCTTTGTTGCATTTAAAATTGGATTCACAAACAAGTTAGCACTTGACGATGACTGGATGAAATTCATTGCAGGACTTGCTGCAATCATGCTTACATTCCTGTCTGGCACAGAACTGAATCCCGATTCACTCAAATCAAAATTTAAAGAAATCACAATTGTTGGTCTTGTCGGCTTTTTTGCTCCGTTCATTGGTGCATCACTGATTGCATATTTTGTTCTGGACTGGGGACTCAGAGCAAGTCTGCTTACAGGAATTGCTTTGTCAACAACATCGATGGCCGTTGTTTATGCCGTTATGATAGAATATGGGTTCAATAAAACTTCATTTGGCAAGAGTATTCTTGGTGCCTGCTTCGTAAACGACCTCGGAACGGTAATAGGTCTGGGATTGATATTTGCACCTTTTACATACAGGACGCTTATATTTATTACTGTTACACTTGTTCTGATATTCATACTGCCATCAGTCACAAATTTTCTGATTAAGCATTTTGCTTTTAAAACGGCTGCAATTCGTACCAAATGGATACTATTTGTTCTGTTGTCGATGGGTGTTCTGGCAATGTGGTCTGGCAGTGAGCCTGTTCTGCCAGCCTACATAATAGGAATGATACTGGCAAAAACCATCGAGAAGGATAATTTCTTTGTCAGAAGGTTGCGTACCATGACTATTGGTTTTCTTACACCGATATATTTCCTCAGGGCAGGTGCATTGGTGTCCCTTCCAGCAGTAATTGGAGCATTTATGGTATTCATGCTTCTTTTTGGTGGTAAAATCATGTTTAAAATATTCGGACTATATCCTGTTATAAGCAGATTTAAAAAGCATCAGAAGGAAAAATGGTATTATACACTACTGATGTCCACCGGGCTTACATTTGGTACAATTTCGGCACTGTATGGTCTTACAAATAATATTATCACTACTGAACAGTATTCCATCATAGTCGGAGTTGTAATAGCAAGTGCGGTAGTCCCGACACTTATAGCTAATAAATTCTTTCTGCCTGACCATCTTCTTGAGAAGCCAATTCTCGATGACCAGTTGCCCGATATCATAAAAGGGAAGAAGAAAGGAATGTAAATTTAATAACTTTATATACAGCAATTTCAGGTTGTAAAACAAATGAGCAAGAAAATTCACCTGTCGGAAAATCATACACGATCACTATCATCAAGCCTGATAGTTGTCGAGAGATCTCTTCTGGAACTTGAAGACATGTTGTTAAAACAACATAATTCCTGCTGTAACTCACTAATTAAAGATGTTAATGATGAGATTATTGCAACCAATATTCCTGTAATTCAGGAAGCAAGGAGCTATATATGTGAACTCGCAGAGAAATATGGCACATCACAGGAAAAAATAAGCCTTCAGAGCGTCATAAATGCCAAACGCACCAGGATATGGGAGATACTGACTGACACCCTGTCAGGAAAAATAAAAGGTTATGGGATTTTTCCGAAAAAGTATACCGGGGAATATGATGCTGATATTAATAAACTCATTGAAATAACTAATAAGATAAATTGCTAATCACTTAATTTCATTACAATGGAAATCATTAATGTAAATGCATTGGAAATACTTGACTCTCGTGGGAATCCCACGGTTGAGGTCAATTTGGTGCTTGAAGATGGGGCTGAAGCCAGAGCAGCAGTTCCAAGCGGTGCTTCAACAGGTGAACGTGAAGCCTGTGAACTTCGTGACGGCGATAAAAAACGTTATCTGGGGAAAGGAGTACTGAAAGCTGTCAGGAACGTTAACGAAATCATTGCAAAAGAGATTGTCGGTAAATGTTTCTTAAGCCAGCGAGAACTTGACTATTCAATGATCGCTCTGGATGGGACTCCCAACAAAGCGAAACTAGGTGCAAATGCTATTCTGGGTGTATCAATGGCATATGCAAGAGCTGAAGCCATTAGTTCCGGTGTTCCACTCTACCAGTATCTGGGCGGAAGCAACGCTCATTTATTGCCGGTTCCCTGTATGAATATTATTAATGGCGGGAAACATGCAGATAATAATGTTGATTTTCAGGAATTTATGGTTGCCCCGCATGGCGCTCCATCCTTCACAGAGGCTATCCGCATGGGAGCGGAAGTATTTCACACGTTAAAATCTGTACTGAAGGGCAAAGGTTACAGCACTGGGGTTGGTGACGAAGGTGGTTTTGCTCCTGACCTGAAATCAAATGATGAAGCAATTGAAGTAATCCTTGAAGCCATAACAAAGGCTGGATTTAAAGCAGGCGACGAAGTCAGTATCTGCCTTGACCCTGCTGCAAGTGAACTATGGGAAGATGGTAAATACAAGTTATTTAAAAGTACTGGCAAGTTGCTGACCAGCGATGAAATGGTGAAACTCTGGGAAGGCTGGGTAAACCAGTATCCAATAGTACTTATTGAAGACGGACTTGCGGAAAATGACTGGACTGGCTGGGCAAACATGACCAGGGCACTTGGGAAAAAGATTGAGATTGTAGGTGATGACCTGTTCTGCACAAACAAAGCAATCCTTGCTGAAGGAATACAGAAGGGAGTTGCCAATGCAGTCCTGATTAAACTGAACCAGATTGGTACTGTGACAGAAACGCTTGAGACTATTGAACTTGCATATAGAAATTCCTATAATTGTTTCGTTTCACATCGTAGCGGTGAAACAGTTGATAGTTTCATTTCAGACCTGACAGTTGCCGTAAATGCTGGTCACCTGAAGACAGGAAGCGGATGCAG
>JAVEXG010000182.1:0-5519 GCA_034004115.1 Bacteroidales bacterium
TTTAGGGGGGTTGGGGGGTAGACAAAAAGAGGATCGGACACTGATTCTTGCTTGCAAAAGATGCGTTCAAAGAGTAACTTTAAGGGTCCCGAAAGCTTTCTGGATTGGGGGTAGGGGCAAACTGGAAAGAAATGAATCAGACTGTAAAATAACTTATTGACTTTTAATATAATAATGAAAAATAGATTAATATGAAAAAACTAATCATACCCATAATCTCATGTATTCTGCTGTCACCGTTTGCAAGCGGGCAGAACAAAGACAAGGCTGTTTTCAGGGAATCGAAGCCCGGTTTTTATCAGAATTCGATAATGAAGGATGACCGGGAAGTAAGAGAAAAAGCCGGGCCACCTCAGGTCGCAAGGACTTTTTCGGTTGACCTGGCACAAGCATCGCTTCCGAACAAGTTAGACCTTTATAAAAAGCAATGGCATACTCCCCCTGTGTCACAGGGAAACACAAGCACATGCTGGAGCTTCAGCACCACATCATTCCTCGAATCGGAAGCATACAGGATAAGCAAGCAGCAGGTGAAGCTTTCGGAGATGTACACAGTTTACTGGGAGTATATCGAAAAAGCGAGGCGATTTGTGAGGGAAAGAGGCAACTCGGCATTTGCCGAAGGTTCGGAAGCAAACGCTGTCACCAGGATGTGGAAGCTTTACGGGATAGTGCCCCTTGAATTTTACACCGGACTGACCAGCGGCCGTAAGTTTCACAATCATGAGGATATGTTCAATGAACTGAGCGGTTTTCTTGCCTCTGTAAAGGCAAATTCGTTGTGGAACGAAGAATATGTGACGGAGACAATAAAATCGATAATGAATCATCACATGGGAGTGCCGCCCGCCGAGATCACCGTAAACGGCAGGAAGATGACTCCGCTCCAGTACCTGACCGATGTGCTCAGGATCAATCCAGATGATTACGTCGATATCCTCTCCTACCTGCAGGAACCCTTTCACCGGCAGGTTGAATACAAGGTACCGGATAACTGGTGGCACAGCGATGTTTATTACAACATCCCGCTCGATGAATTCATGGCAGCCCTGAAAAATGCAGTCAGGAAAGGCTTCACTGTAAGCATCGGAGGGGATGTGTCGGAACCAGGTCTCGACCGCACCACACAGTGCGCTGTGATACCTGATTTTGATATCCCGGCTGAATATATAAACGATGATGCCCGGCAGTTCAGGTTCTCGAATCACACCACCACCGACGATCACGGGATGCATATCGTGGGTTACGCCGAAAAGGACGGGAAGGACTGGTACATGCTGAAAGACTCGGGCGCCGGATCAAAGAACAATGATGCCAATGCCAGCGAGTGGGGTTATTATTTCTTCTCTGAAGATTATGTGAAGCTCAAGATGATGGATTTCATGGTTCATAAGGATGCTGTGAAGGATGTTCTGATTAAATTCTGAAATCCCCGTATTCCTGATCCAGATACCTCATTAAACGATTGCCTGCAGCCAGGACTTCTTTCACCGTTTACGGTAAGAATAGGCATCCCTGTAAACCTTGTTGATGCCATCGGCCCGGTACGACTTCTTCTGAAAAGCCGACGATGTAACGTTGTTTGCAGAATCGCTGTATGCAGGACACACCTCACTGTTGCATGAAGCAAGAAGGATAACGGCTGATATTATTAACAGGAGTTTCTTCATAGGGGTAAATATAAGTATTTAGTCTTAATAATTTTACCCGTGTCCGCCATGAACAATTGTTTTATTCTCTTGTTTGAATAAAAAAGGTATTCATGAAACCACCGTCCGGCATAATGACCAGGATCCTTCACACAAGTGATGACGCCAAGCTTGTGTATGTAAGGATGATTGCTGGAGTCATATTTGTATCTGAAGGAATTCAGAAATACCTCATTGTGTCTCTTCTCGGACCTTCCTATTTTCAGGATATCGGGTTCGGCCATCCAATGTTCTGGTCTTACTTCACAGGCACTTTTGAACTTGTATGCGGACTGCTGGTGATTGCAGGTCTTTTTACAAGGCTTGCGGCCATACCATTGCTGACGATAATGATAATGGCTTACTTCACTGCCAAACTCCCGGTGCTTATAAATAAAGGATTTCTCGCGTTCGCCCAGGTTTACAGGATCGATTATGCCCTTATAATCCTGATCGTAATGCTTCTGATTTATGGCGGCGGACGATGGTCAGCCGACCTCAGAATCCTCCGGTCGCTTAACACCCGGAGCAATGGTGGTCAGAACAGTAAAATTTAGTTATATGATGAACATCTGTTTTTCATTGATGAAGGCACATTTTTCTTTGACTAACAAGGTTGACTTTGGCAGTGTTATTTCTGAAATTTGTACGTGAATTCCAGCTTGAGCATTACAGTTCTCTTAAAACTGTGATGTTTTCTGTGTAGGACAATAATTTATTATCAGTTAAATCTGTAAATGTCATTCAAATCTGAAATATATCAAAAGGATTACCTGTTCTGGATAACCCCGGTTGCTATACTCTTTGCGATATTCTGCATGATTAAGAGAGATAACAGGGACAGGGAATCAGCGATATTGCATCACGGCAGTTTTCGTTCCGACACCACGCTCACCCTGAATGTATATGAAACAGAAAAATTTAATAAAATCTTACCTGCCGACAGCACTTTGATATTTTTTGCAGACATAAAGGGGAAGGCATTGAGATAAAACTTTCCCGCCTTACAATTTAAAAAGCCCTGCAGATAATAAATTTGCAGGGCTTTTCAGTGATTTTAGAAATTCATTTCTTCCCGGGACCAGAACCCCTTGATGCTTTTGCAGCATTACGCATTGGAGCTGCCTTACGGGCTCCCTGATTTTTAGCAGCGCTCTTTTCCATATTCTGATTCTGAGCCCTGGCTACTTCCTGCTTTTTCATTGCTTTCTGTTGTTTCTTAAGCTCTTTCTGCTGTTTCTTAAGAGCTTTCCTTTCCTGGTTTCTCATTTGTTTTTGTTCACTGGTCATCTGGCCGTAATTCTGGTACTGACCCTGTGTCTGATCCTGAACTGTAGCAGCTGAACGGTTCTGATTTCCAGTCTGGGTGCGTGTCTGTGTTCCCTGACCGGCCTGTTGCTGAGTCTGGGTTTGGTTCTGGGCTGACAATCCGGCACTTATGAGGATTGTAAATAAAGCCATTAACATTGTCCTTTTCATCTTTTTCAGTTTTTGTTTGGTTTGACAGAAGCTAAGATATGATGGTCAATATGAAGAACTTATGAATTTTGGTTAAAAAATCAACATTTTAGAATATTTTGTAGTAACAGTTAACCATGAAAATAAATCCCTTTGGATTTGCAGCTTCTGCATCTGAATATAAGGTAAACACATACCCCGTCTCTGCCTCAAGAGTAAAACTGCCTGCATTCAGGGAAACCGGAATTCCCATATCAAGTTCCATAAGCCCGAAATAGGTTGTCGTGTTCTGTGTGGAATTCCTTCCTGCTTTTCCGGAACCGAATGGCCGGGAAATCCCGATGGTTGTCCCATCCGCAGTTATTGTCCTGGTCAGAGTTCCAAACAGCATATTTACATAGGGATCGAAAGAAATGTACGCTTTGCCGTCAGCGAACGCGGGTGTCTGAAAATATCTTGAATTTCTCATCTGCAGATAAGTACCATTCCCTTCTGACAATACGCTTCCTGCAGACATCTTTGTATATAATATCTTCCAGTCGAAACCCAGGGTAAAATTGCCGTACACAAAATTCTGAAAAAGAGTATCTCGAAGAGACGGAGCAACGAGGTATCCTGATACATCAGCTGAAATATCAAATCACGAATTTATGACCTGATTCCAGGTTATTGAGGTTGTATGAAAGGCCAGGAAGGGATCAAACGCCGGAAGATGATAGGTTGCTGCCGACAGGTATAATCTATCCTTAAACCCATAAGTCAGGAAACCGGAATAAACAGGTTTATCCTGCGATATGCTTGTTCCCATGTAAACCAGGTTGCTTGAAAATCCGGTGCCTGCGTAAAGTGAATGTACTGAAGAGGAAGTATCAGCCTGACCTTGGGACTTCAGGCTTGCAAGCAGAATAATTATAAAGGTTGAAAATGATCTCGCGAAGCATTTTAAATTACCTTTTTTCATACCGATACAGATTAAATCATTACCTAAAAGACTGAATATCAAACCATCACAGTTAAATACGTGGAAAACTGAAATATATTGCGGAGATACCCTTCATAATGAAGTATGAACCTCCTGTCGGGGAAATGACCCGGGCAAAGACAGCATTTGAAAACAACTGCCTGAAGGAAAACCCGTCGTATAAAACTAAAACACCCTGCAGTCTTCACTGCAGGGTGTTATTTTGTCCGGTAGCAGGATCACCATCCGTTCCTGTTACGGTTCCCAAAGCCTCCGTTGCCCTGCCCCTGCCCCCGGGAACCTCTGCCTGTTTCATTTGGCGAGCTTATAATCTCGTCGTATTCTTCCTGGGTAATATAAACCGGAGTATAGGTCGCTCCAATCCGGTCCAGCTGACGATTGAATGCCCGTAAATGGTTCCGGGAACCCCTGAGCAGATTTTCGAAGACCCAGGTGATATTCTCATTCGAAACCACACCAAGATACTCCTCAAGATCCTTGATATCCATATCTTCTATCAGAGCGCCTGTTTTAAAGGCAGCTTCGATTGATTCAGAACCCTGCTCTACAAGTTTTCCATACAATTCCTGGAAATCGGGGTTTGCAAAAACACCCGGATCCCCTGCCAGTTTATACTCATCGCCATAGTTTTGCAACAGGTACAGGACCGCATTCATATGGGTTTCTTCAGCCCTTGAAATATTTGAGAAAATCATCGTTCCCCATTTTTCATATAAGACGGTATAGACATCTCTTGCAAGCTTTTCTTCTTCTTTCATGTGCATAAGAATATCCAGCTCACTCTCATTGAAGGACAGTTCCTCCTGTAAAATTGATCCAAGGCCGGCCTGAACAAACAAAGTAGTTCCATCAGCTGCAACTTCAAGGACATTGGCGGTCATCAAATCAGCCTGGCCGTTTTTGTCCTTTGTGCATGAACTCATCCCGAAAAGCAGGCTTGTCATGAAACTGCCAAGAACTATAAACATTTTGAATTTCATAATTTTTAAGTTTTTAAGTTTTTACTTCTTAGGAGTGGTTTCACGGTAGTCGCAAATTCCGTTTTTATCAGCGTCGACAAAGTTTCCGTTTCCGTTACCGGTGCCCCTTCCCTGTCTCATTCCCCGCTGACCTTGTCCATTTCCCATGCCATCACCGGATCCTCTGCGATTGATCCCTTTTCTTCCGGCCTGCTGATTACCTGAACGGTTCTCAAAGTTGTCGCAAACACCATCATTATTGGCATCCACATAAGCAGTGGCAGCGTTGCCTTTGCCGTTCATCGGTCGTTGTCCCGCTCCCTGATTCTGAGCACTTGCCACTGTTGTCATTGCCAGCAGGGCAATTCCTGCGATAAAAAGTTTTGTCTTCATAATCATAAAATTTTCTGGTTTAATAATTAATTGATAAAT
>JAVEXG010000183.1:0-5445 GCA_034004115.1 Bacteroidales bacterium
CGCCGAAAAGGTGCTTCTTGTTTTTTATAATTTTCGTTGTACCAGTTGATGAATCTTGAGCGTACCCACTTGAGGGTTCTGTTATGGTTTCCCTTCAACTGTATTTCATCGACGAAATATTTTCGCAATATTGGTTTTGCTGTATTAGAAGAAATTTTATTAGTGATGCAAAAGGTTTCAAACCAAACAGAGGAAGAGAAGAAGGCATCAAGCATGACATCAAACCTTTGTTTATTTTCATCTTCTGTTAAGACACCATCTGGAATTTCCTCATGGACGTTGAGAAAAGGTTTGTTAGTCCTTTCATATTTTTCAACTTTTACTTGCTGAATTGTTTTTTCATCGAAAAATTCTTTTTTTTCTTTTTCTTTTTTTTCTTTATTAGTATTAATATTCTTATTAGTATTACTATTCTTATTAGTATTAATAAGATCACCATTTTCACCCAATTGGGTATTATCCCCAATTAGGTAAAAACCCCTATTGTCTTGCTCGTTTTCTTGCGGATTATTACCCAATTGGGTATTATCCCCAATTAGGTTATTTTCTGTATTTTTTTCTTTACACCCATTCAACACTAAGGTTATCCCATCGCTATTGTACCTCCCACTATCTCTCCCCCTTTCTTTAACACACCATCCGGCTTCTGTCACCTCTTTCCAATATTTGGCTATGGTCTTATCATCATTGATACCTAATTTACTTTTAATGTCTGTATTGTTTATAGACCATTCATTAGGTAGGCTGTACAGGTATGCCAGAAGCCTAAAAGCCCCGCTTGATAATTCGGCATCTGTTATTGCTTCGTTTGGGACTTGCGCAAAAGCGATCTTTACGTTGTTTATTATCATAATTATAGTTTTTAAATACCGCAAAGCAGAAGCCGGGAGGCTAATGACACCACACCACTGTGCCAGCCCGGTTCTGCAATTACGGAAATATTAATTTTCTTATGAGTAGTGTGGTGTTTCATTCTGCAATAGTAGTTATGTTTTTGATGCAAAAAACGTTTTTAACAAATTATTTTAATTTTTAACTAAGAACCTTCTCGACCCTGGCTTTGTCATCAAATACGCATTGTAGGTCTCTGGAGCTTCTTCCTGGAGTTTTTTAACGTCAAGGACTTCCTTGTCTTTTGAGGTTTTGAAGGTAAAAAGAGGTATCTCATTAGCAATGATGGATTCGGCGTCACCCATGATCATCTTCACTTCGTCTTTCAGCTTATCTATCATCTCTATGGCTGGTTTTACCTTCTCCTGCAAGGAGATGATGTTGGTGTAGAGTTCTTCTATCCCGTTAATTGAGGATGCTTCCATGCGTTTTCCCTCTTTGTGTGATGGGTATTTGTCTAATAGGTCTTTGGTGTTCATTAGCGGGGGTTCGATGTCGTTGACGATGTAGGTATTATGAAACTCCACAAGTTTTTGAATAATACTGTCATACATTTCTTGGTCGAAGTCTATCTCTATCCATTTTAACTCGTAGGACTTGAACTCAAACCATGCTATGATACCTTTTTTGTACCCCGTCAACCCTAAGTAGGTCATTATCTGAATATCCCATGAGTCTGGGTAGTTGTCATGGTCGAACATGGCTCCTGTGGTTTTTATTTCAAGAACGCCTTTGTTGTTTTGTGTTCTCCCATAGTCAAGCCAAAACCTGATGTCAGGGCTTCCGCCTATGAAGTCATATTCGTCATGTATCCAGTATTCGATAGGTTCAGAGCCTATCCCTTTCTTTGTAGTAGATTCTATCAGGGTGAAGCCGGCGTCATCAGCCCATAGTCTGGCTACACCAGCTTCTAAGTAGTTCCCGGCCTTCATCCTGAAAGACTTCTCTATTGGTTGGGATAGCCCCTTCTTGTCCATCCATACGTCTCTTGGAGACTTAAATGGGTTGAGGCCAAAGATAGCGGCGGCTTCCGATCCACCGTATCTTGTTGCTTTAGCGTTGAGCCATTCGGCTTCTGTTTTAAATATTTGTTTCATCGTTCTCGTCAAAGTTAAGTTGTGTCATGTCGACTACCGCTTCTTGGGGTTCAACATCAGGATAGAAAATGTCCTGATCCAGAGAGACGGTATCTTCCGTAAGATTAACGATCCCTTCATCACTGGCTACTGCACTTTGCATTTCATCGGAAAGGGGCATAAAGGTGGAAAGCTGTTTGATAGCTTTAGCCATAGCCATTTTATCATAGTCCGTTTTCCATGCTTGTGAGGGGACAGCTCCCTGTGTTGGGTTTCTTGTCCGCAATTTTTCGATTTGATTTCTCGTAAGAACGATGAAGTTGTACCCACCGTCTTTGTAATGAGCTACCGCGTAAACGTGGGTAATCTCTCCGTCGGGGTTATCACCTGGGATGTGTTCGAGTTTCTCTTCAAGGCCAAACTCATATTTGAAATGATCCCCCTCCCTCACCACGTGAGCATAAAGCATCTTTATCTGTCCTGACCTACGGGCAAGGTCTATGTAACCTTTATAGCCTATCTGCATCTGGAGGTATTTCTTGCCCGTCTTTCTGTCGTTGTATGGGACAAAATAAACCTGCCCTAAGCTATCCACAGGCTTAAAGCCCAAGATGGAACCCTGCATGATGGCTCCTATCACAGACGACAACTCACATTCTTTGATGTCGGGTTTTCTGTCGATGGCGTTGACGATGATTTGCATCATCCTTTCTCCTGTCAAGTGTTTAGGCAGCACAGCGTCAAGTTGTTGTTGCATAGGGGCAAGGGCATCCCTCAACTGGGCTCTTGACAGTCCCATGAGTGTGTTTTTCCTTTGCGCTTTAGAAAGAGCCGCTGAAGCCCTATCTGTCACTTCTGTCCCCAGAAGTTTACTTTTTACATCTTTTCCCATGATATTTAGTGTTATTAATGAATGAGGCCACAAACATACTATCACATCGCGGATTAACCAAATAAATTTCGTTAAATTCCACCTTCTATTTGATAAACGACTATCATCCAGCGTGATATGTGTCTTACAAAACCTTACATAGGGTGTTTGAATACGAATTAAGTTAAAAACATTAAAAACATTTGGTGGTATGCATTATTATATTATTTTTGTCGAAAAATAACAACATGACGGCACTACAACAACTTCAACTTAATTCAGGTGTAGAACCTGACGGTGTTTTTGGGGCAAAGACATTCAACGCAGCCTCCAAGTACTTAAAGATAGCTACACGCCTAAGGGCTGTTCATTTCTTTGCGCAGGTCGCGCACGAGACAGGCGGCTTTAGGGTATTCGAGGAGAACCTGAACTACTCCAAAGAGGGGCTTTTGAGAGTGTTTCCAAAGTACTTTAAGAAGGACGTGGAGAGGTTTGTAAGGAACCCGGAGGGAGTAGCAAATAGGGTCTATGCAGGCAGGATGGGAAATAAAGATTCTGGCGACGGTTGGAAGTATAGGGGGAGAGGTGCTCTACAACTCACCGGAAGGAGTAACTACTCTTTGTTTTCCGACTACATGGGGGACGAAAACATTGTGCTTAACCCAGACGTCGTCAGTGGAGTTTACGCTTTTAAAAGTGCCATGTTCTTCTTCTTAAAAAATGGGTTGTGGGAGCTATGCGATCAAGGGCTTGATCTTGACGTAATAAAAAAGATTACAAAAAGGGTGAATGGAGGCTACAACGGCCTCGAAGATAGAATATTATTAACGGAAAAGTATGCTAAATATTAAAAAAATGAAAGACAGGAGAAGTGTAACAATAGACAGGGACATCGCTAAAGAAATTAGCCTGGCGGCTAAAGACCAAAGGCGCAATTTTAGTGGAATGATAGAGTACGCTTGTAGCCAGTATCTTGCCATCTACAAGAAAAAGCAGCGCGCGATAAAAGACTTGAAAATGTTTGATTAACTATTCAAAACTTAACAAAATGGAAGAAAGAATTTTAGTCGGCGGTGGCCGAATTATCAAAACAAAGTATGGCGACCTGCCAAAGATCACGTTTCATCGTGACAACTTAAAAAGGATGCTGGAATACATTGACGCCAACAAAACAGACTTCGTGACACTGGCGATGAAGGAGAAGAGGAACCAGCAAGAGGGGAAAGCATCACATTATCTTGAAATAGACACATGGGTAAAAGAAGAACAACGTCAACCGGTACAAAACAAGCAGATACCACAAGCCCCACCTGTTCCAGATGATGGCACTAACGACCTCCCGTTTTGATTGCGTTAGAAGCGGCATTTGTGGTTGCTGCGGAAATAACCGCAATTCTTGGGATGGCTATCATTGGCTTGACGGTAGTTCACTATTTGGTGAAGAACATTTTTCATAGGAAGTAGCGGATTAAAAAAAAACACAAATGACAGCAAAAGATTTTTTAGCCGATGTTATGCTCTCGCGCCCTTTTTGCGGCGGAGTTCCGCAGCTATGCACACGTAATTTTAACGACTTAAAAACGAAAAAAATGGATATTAGAGAATACTTTCAAAAAGAGCAAAAAGGATTTTACAGAATAATTGCAACAACGCTAACTCCCGAAAGGGGTAAACAACTTTATGCTGCAATAAATGACTGGCACGAAAGCGAGTTAAAATTATTGGGTATAGCCGATGTTGTAGGTAGGGTTCCTGCCCATATACACTATGACCTTTCTTTAAAAGCGATGCAACTTATGGATGATAAAAAAGAACTGACAGTTGAGGAGTTTAGAGAACTTCCAGAAGTAAAAAAACTTTGGCTTGCTATGGATGTAATAAAAGAACATTACCTGTGAACTACCCACCCCATCGCCTTTGGCGTGGGTGGGTAGTTCACGAGCAGTAAATTTTACGAAAATGTGGATAGAAACATCAAATGAAGTGTACGCAGTTATTTTTGCAAAACACAGGAAACAATTAAAACCCCACTCATCTTTTACGGATAGCACTGGGAACGGTTATCATTTTTCAAGCGGTAAACCAGAAATTATGACGGAATGGGGTTTTGAGAAAGCAGAAACTCCGTTGTTGAAAATAGTTCAAACAAAGGAAAATGAAGAGCAAAAAGATTGGGACGTGGAGTTCTTTATTTATTGCTCATAACGGTTGGTTGTATGTGTTCGGTTTTGCCACGCACATACTCCGATTTTAAGCACAAATGCCAATTGGCAAAACTAAAAATAATCCTGAACGATGAACATAGAAGAAATGTACAATGAAATGAGGCCAAGCGAATTTGTTTATTCTGGGAAACTCCCTGATAATCTTGAATGTTTACATTGTTCTAATGAGATTGTTGAGATTTCAGAGGAACAAAAACTAGAGCTTGCAATATTACTTGCAAAACACGATGCCATTGCAGCCAAATTACCGCATGTTAGCATTTCGGTTTGCTCTCGATGCGGTGCAAAAACAGTTTCACACCCAAGTAATTTATGTTATGGATGTTGGATGCTTTGTGATTCATAAGCAAACTGAATGCTAACGCCCGTGTATGGCGCGTTT